>QHVD01000103.1:10234-13622 GCA_003222235.1 Gemmatimonadota bacterium
ACTGAGGCGAGCCGTCGGGCGCGCGCACGGTGGCACGCGCGCGTCGTCGAACGGCTGCCCCGGCGCGCCGTTACACAATTGTGACGGACGGGTGCGGCAGCAGGGCGGACCCGGGCACGTTGACTCGTCCCGGCGGGGGGCTATTCTTGCTGCAACCCCTCTCCCGAGGTCTCCATGCGCCTAACGAGGGTTTCTGTGTTGTTGCTGGCCGCATTTGCCCCCGGCGCTTGCGCCCGCCAGGCGGACACCGTGGCCGAAGAGCGCGCCATCCGCGACCTCGACAAGAAGTGGGTTCAGGCGGTGGCGGCGAAAGACACCATGGCGATCGGGAACATCTACGCGGAGGACGGGGAGTTCCTGCCGCAAGGCGCTCCCCGCGTCACCGGGCGCGCCGCGATCCGGTCGGCCTGGGCCCAGTTCCTCAAGACGCCGAACCTCTCTCTCAGCTTCGAGCCGACGAAGGTCGTGGTCTCGAGCATGGGCGACATGGTCTCCGAGACCGGCAGCTACAGGCTCGCCATGGACGGACCCAAGGGTCAGCGCGTCGAGGACGTGGGAAAGTACGTGGTCGCCTGGAAGAAGGTGAACGACGGGTGGAAGGTGCAGTACGATATCTTCAATAGCGACAAGCCCACGGCCATGTAGCCCCGATCTTCGACGTCGGTGACCCGACCGGCGGCTGCGGGGAACCCTGATGCGACTTTCGCTCCGATTCCTCATTCCCCTGCTTCTCGCGCTCGGGGCGTTCGCGTACGCCGTGGTGCCCCTCGTCGACCAGCTCACGCTGCGGTGGTTCGTCAGGGATCTCGACGGCCGCGCCAGCCTGATCGCCAACACCGTGCAGGAGTCCGTGCAGGATCTCGTCCGCGCGGCCAACCGGGCCCGAATGCTGCAGGTCTTCACCCGGATCACGCGCGACGAGCGCCTCTACGCCATGGCGTTCTGTCAGTCGGGCGGTGCCCAGCCGGTCGCCACGCCCACCCTGCCGTCGGCGATCCGTTGCAGTAACCTCGACAGGTTCTCGGGCTCGTCGGGGCACCTGCTACAGCGCGCCGAGGGCCCGCTGCTCGTCTCGGTGAGGCCACTGGAGGCCGAGGGTGCGCCGGCCGGGAACCTGGTGCTCGTGCACGACATGAGCTTCATCGCGCGGCGCAGCGAGGAAACGAGAAAGTATCTGTTTCTCTTCTTCGTCGGTCTCGGAGCGACGGTCTCGCTGATCACCGTCGTCATCGCCCAATTGAGCTGGCGGGGCTGGGTCCAGGGCCTGCGGGCGCTCGTGCGCGGGGAAGGCCTCTGGCGCCCGTCGGACCAGCCTGATCCACCGGAGCTGCGACCGATCGCGAGCGATCTCCGCGGCCTGATCCGCGACCTCGAAGCCGAGCACCGATCGCGCGACCGCGACCAGCTCGCCTGGACCCCCGAGACGCTGCTCGGGATCCTCCACGGCGAGCTCCGCGGGCAAGAGGTGGTGGTCGTATCCAACCGCGAGCCCTACATCCACGTTCGCCGGGGCGCAGACATCGTCACCTGGCGACCGGCGAGCGGCCTGGTCACCGCGCTGGAGCCGATCATGCGGGCCTGCTCCGGCACGTGGATTGCCCACGGCAGCGGCTCCGCCGATCGGGAGGTGGTTGATGAGCACGACCGGGTGGTGGTGCCCCCGGGGCGCGCGGCCTACCAGCTGCGCCGCGTCTGGCTGACGCCCGAGCAGGAAGCCGGGTACTACTACGGCTTCGCGAACGAGGGTCTGTGGCCGCTCTGCCACATCGCCCACGTCCGTCCGACCTTCCGCACGTCCGACTGGGAGCAGTATGCGAAGGTGAACCGGACGTTCGCCCAGGCGGTCGTCGAGGAGTCGACCTCCCCCGACCCGATCGTGCTGGTCCACGACTATCACTTCGCCCTCTTGCCCAGAATGATCAACGAATCGCTCCCGGCCGCGACGATCGTCGCCTTCTGGCACATTCCGTGGCCGAACCCGGAAGCGTTCGGGATCTGTCCCTGGGCGGAGGACCTGCTCGACGGCCTGTTGGGGAGCAACATTCTCGGATTTCACACCCAGTTTCACTGCAACAATTTCGTGGACACCGTGGATCGCCTGCTGGAAGCGAGGGTGGACCGGGAGATGTTCACGGTTTCGTATCGGGGCAAGCTGACGGCGGTGAAACGCTACCCCATCTCCATCGAATGGCCGCCGTCCGACGGCTTGCTGACGAAACCGGTCGAACAATGCCGTCAGGACGTGCGGCAACGCCATGCACTGCCGCCGGATCACGCGGTCGGCGTGGGCGTCGACCGTCTCGACTATACCAAGGGCATCGAGGAGCGGCTGCGCGCGGTGGAGCGCTTGCTCGAGACGCGGCCGGAGTGGCTGGGCAGGTTCACGTTCATCCAGATCGCCGCGCCGACGCGGACACGTATCGGGCAGTACCAGGAGTACGAGGCGCGCGTGCGCGCCATGGCGGCCCGCATCAACGAGCGCTTTGCCCATGCCCGCCACCCGCCGGTCGTGCTCAAAGCGGAGCATCATCAACCCGAGGACATCTACGAGTACTACCGCGCGGCGGAGCTGTGCATGGTCACCAGCCTGCACGACGGGATGAACCTGGTGGCGAAGGAGTTCGTGTCGTCGCGGGACGACGAGCGCGGTGCGCTGATCCTGAGCCAGTTCACGGGCGCGGCACGCGAGCTGCCGGAGGCGCTCATCGTCAACCCGTACGACACGGATCAGTGCGCGGCGGCGCTCCACATGGCGCTCTCGATGCCCGCAGGAGAGCAGCGCGCCCGGATGCGGTTGATGCGCGGGCTGCTTCAGGACTTCAACGTGTATCGCTGGGCCGGGCGCATGCTGATGGACGCGGCGGCCATGAGGCGCCGCGGCCGCCTGCTGGAGCGAGCCGCGAGGCCGGAACGACCGTCGCGCGGCTCCCCCGAATATGAAACGGCCCGCTCCAGATGACGCCAACGCGGGACGGGGGGCGCTCCGGAGCGGCCCGGCGTTCCAGGTCGATTCCGCCGCCGAGTCGGGACTGGGCCTATTTCTTCGACATCGACGGAACGCTCGTCGACATCGCCGAGTCGCCGGCCGGCGCCTGGCTCGACGCCGACCTGCTGGCACTCATCGCCCGGTTGCATCGCGTGGCCGGCGGGGCCGTGGCCCTGATCAGCGGCCGCTCGATCGCGGACATCGACCGCCTCATTCCCGGCATCCGCCTGCCGGCGGCGGGCCAGCACGGGGTCGAGCGCCGCGACGCCGCCGGGGGAATTTCTCGCCATGCGGTTCCGTCCCGAGAGCTCGATTGGGTACGGGGGCAGCTCGCCGAGGCGGCCGCGGCGCATCGCGGGCTGCTGCTCGAGGACAAGGGCCTGTCATTGGCCCTGCACTATC
>QHVD01000509.1 GCA_003222235.1 Gemmatimonadota bacterium
CTTCACATTCCCGGTGAGGAAGCCGCGGCCGAGCGGCGCGAAAGGCACGAGGCCGATGCCGAGCTCGCGCAGCAGCGGGATGATACGCGGTTCGAGGTTGCGCTCCCACAGCGAGTACTCGCTCTGGAGCGCCGAGATCGGGTGCACGGCGTGGGCGCGGCGGATCGTGTTCTCGCCGGCCTCGGAGAGGCCGAGGAAGCGGACCTTCCCCTCGCGCACGAGCTCGGCCATCGTGCCGACGACGTCCTCGATCGGCACAGCAGGGTCCACGCGGTGCTGATAGAGCAGGTCGATCCGGTCGGTGGCGAGGCGGCGGAGCGAGCCCTCGACGGCCTCGCGGATGTGTGCCGGGTGGCTGTCCAGCCCCGCGATCCTGCTGTTCGCGTCGAACTTGAAGCCGAACTTGGTGGCGATGACGACCCGGTCGCGTCCGCCCTTGAGCTCCTTGAGGGCGCGCGCCAGCAGTTCCTCGTTCTTGTACGGCCCGTATGCCTCGGCGGTGTCGAGGAAGGTGCACCCCAGCTCGATGGCCCGATGGATGGTGGCGATGGACTCGCGCTCGTCGCGCTCCTCCGCGGTGCCGTACGCGTGGCTCATCCCCATCAAGCCGAGGCCGAGCACGGAGACTCTGAGGTCCTGCGTGCCGAGTGTGCGTGTGGGTAGCATGTCTCGTTCTCCCGGTTAGCCTCGGTCAGCGACCGACGCGTTGCTGTAAGTGTTCGGGGTAGCGGGCGCCGTGCACCGTGATCTTCGCGGCGGCGTTCTCGATCTCCCGGAGGTCGTCCGCCGTGAGCTCGACGGCCGCTTCGCCGCGATGCGCGTCAGCAGATCGACCACGGCCTGATTCGCCTTCCGATTCTCCGGGGTGAAGCGCGGGACGATGTTGCGGTCAGCTCCTTCACCGTGCCCGCCACATCCTCAATCGCCACGTTCGGGTCGACGTGGTGCTGGTAGTAGAGGTCGATCGCCTCGACCCGGAGCCGCTCGAGCGAGCCCTCGGTCACCCGCCTGATGTTGTCGGGCCGGCTGTCGAGGACCTGCTTCCGGTCGGCGCGCCCGAGCTCGAACCCGAACTTCGTCGCGATCACCACCTGGCCGCGGAACGGGGCCAGAGCTTCACCCACGATCTCCTCGTTGATCGCGCCGTAGATCTGGGCGGTGTCGAAGAACGTCACGCCCCGCTCGGCGGCCGCCCGGACGAGCGCGATCGCCTGCTGCTTGTCGGCCGCTGGGCCGTAGCCGTGGCTCAGCCCCATGGCGCCATACCCGATGGCCGAGACTGCGAGGTCGCTCTTTCCCAGTTTGCGCTGCTGCATTGATCCTCCTCCCGTTGGCTGCTTGAACACAACTCCAGGATTCTAGATTGGCGGGGCGGCGGCCGGTATGACAATCGTGCGCATTCGTTGTACGATTCTGCAGGCTCGATCGTCGATCGGGCGAGGGCGAGCAGCGGAGGGGCGCCGGTTACACTCGGCGCCCCTCTCGCATCAACGTCCTGCGTCGTCCTTGCCCCGCAGGCGGAGGCCGTGTTCGAGCAGCTTCGAGATCACGGCTGCGATCTCGAGGTTGTTCTTCTCCAGCATCATCATGTGGCCGTTCCCGTGGACGCCGACGCTCTCCAGCCGGAGATGGGTATTCGGGACGCCGGCCTGGGTGAGGAACTTCGACGTGCAGTGGTCGTAGGTCGCGCGGAACGACGCCTCGCTCGTGAGGATCACGATCGGCACGCCGCTGAGCCGCGGCAGCTTGTGCGCCGGCTCGGCCTGCAGGAAGCAGCGGACCAGGTTGGGGCCGTCGGCGACCGGCTGCTGTACGGCGCTGAGCTCCGAGGGATCCGTCACCGCCGGGGAGAAGGTGAGCGGAAGCCGGGTGATCCCGTACGGGCGTCCCAGGGCGCCGTTGCTGAACCAATTGGGTGCCCCGAGGAAGCTCACCTCGTAGAACGGCGGGCCGTTCG
>QHVD01000104.1 GCA_003222235.1 Gemmatimonadota bacterium
AGCCCGGGCCCCGTCTCAGACGCGACACGCGCATCGGACGCCACGTATCCCCCGATGAACTCAGCCCCGGCGGGCTTTGATCCCGCGCGGGATTTGCCTCCACGGCTCTTCGATCTTCTGAGTTCACTGCATCGCGAGTTCACTCCACGCCAACAGCAGCTCGTCGCCAGGCGGCAGGAAGTCCTGGCCGCCGCGCATCGCGGCCGGTTGCCCGCCTATCTGCCTCCCTCGCCGGCGGCCACGGGCGGCTGGAAGGTGGAGTTACCGGACTGGTGCCGGGATCAGCGGAACCAGATGACCGGCCCGGCCGACGACGCCGACCTGGTCGTGAAAATGCTCAATTCCGGCGCGCCGGGCGTGATGCTCGACCTCGAGGATTCGATGGCGAATCAGTGGGAGCATCTCAACGAGGGCGTCGACAACATCGTGAAAGCGCTGCGCGGGGAGCTCAGCTACTTCGATAAGAAGCGCAATTGCACAGTCGGCATCCAGCCGAGCAAGACGGTGGTCTGGATGCGGCCGCGCGGGCTGCATCTCAGCCAGGGCGGGGTCTTCGGCGGCGAGACCATGTCGGCCTCGTTGTTCGACGTTGCCCGCGTGTGGCACGGGATCGAGCCCGCCGCGCTGAAGCATCCTTTCTCCGTCTACATCCCGAAGTCCGAGTCGGCCGAGGAAGGGCTCTGGTGGCGGGATCTGTTCCAGGCGCTGGCGCGAGCCCGGGGGCTGCCCGCGGACTACATCAAGTGCATGGCGCTCGTCGAGGCGCACCCGCTGGCTTATCAGTTCGAGGAGTTCGCCTACCACCTTCGCGAGCATTGCCTCGGGTTGAATCTCGGCCGCTGGGATTACATGGCGAGCCTGATCCATTTCACGCTCGAACAGCCGGAGTGGGTCCTCCCGGACCGCAACACGATTCCGCACAACGTCCCGTTCTTCCAGCGCGTGCGCGAGCGCCTCGCGGACGTGTGTCACAAGCGGGGCATTCTCGCCATCGGTGGGATGACGGCGCTCTATCCCAGCCGCGAGGATCCGGAGCTGAACGCGCGGGCGCTCGCGGTGCTGGCGCAGGACAAGAAGAACGAGGCCGACTGCCTGATGGACGGCGCCTGGACCGGGCATCCCGACCAGAATGAAATCGCGGTGCAGCAGTTCCCGTACCCGAACCAGCTCGATCGGCGGCCCGCGCTCGACGACCCGCATCCCAACCTTCGCCCCCTGTCCACGGGCGTGGGGACGAAGACGCTCGCGGGCACGCGCGCGGCGGCGCGCACGGTCATCCGGTACCGCAACGGCGTCTTGAACGGGAGGGGCGCGAGCCTGCTCGACGGCTACATGGAGGACCTGGCCACCGATCGCATTTACCGATTGATGATCGCCCAGCGGATGCGGCACCACGCTGCCACGCGGATCATGGACGATTCCGGCAAGCCGATCCCCCACACGCCGGCGCTGGTCACGAGCATCTTCGACGAAGAGCTGGAGAGGATTCTGCGCGAGCTCTCCTCGATGAAGGATCCGGGCACGCCCGAGACGTTCCGCCGAGCGAGGGCGGTCAGTGAAGCGATGATTCGCCGGGGAGCATTCGATCCGGTCTAGCGGTAACGGTCCCGATTCTCTCGTCCCGCAACGTGAGGAGTGAACATGTCGTGGACCCAGGTTTACGACCCGCTGCACAACTGGATTCTCTCCACGGGCGTGGCGGCGTTGCCGATCCTGGTGCTGTTCGGATTGCTGGCGGGGCTGAGAGTGAAGCCGCACTGGTGCGCGATTGCGGCCGCGGGGACCGCGGTCGTGGTCGCCGTCACGATCTTCGGGATGCCGTTCCCGCTCGCCGGAATGAGCTTCCTCTACGGGGTCGGATTCGGCGTGCTGAAGATCGCCTGGATCGTCCTGGCAGCCGTCTATCTCTACGACATCTCCGTTTCCACGGGCCAGTTCGAGATCATGAAGGAGTCGGTGGCCGGGATCACCGCCGACCGGCGCCTGCAGCTCCTGCTCGTGGCGTTCTGCTTCGGGGCCTTCATCGAGGGCGCGGCGGGATTCGGCGCCCCGGTCGCGATTGCGGGCGCCTTCATGATCGGCCTTGGATTCAAGCCGTTCCATGCGGCCGCCCTCAATCTGATCGCCAACACTTCGCCGGTGGCCTGGGGCGCCATCGGGACGCCGGTGCACACCCTGGCGGCGGTCTCGGGGTTGCCGGAATCCGACTTGAGCGCGATGGTGGGCCGCATCCTGCCGATCACGGGCATCATCGTGCCGTTCTGGCTGGTGCGCGCCATGGTGGGCTGGACCGAGACCTTCGAGGTGCTGCCGGCCATCCTCGTGGTTGGGACCTCCTTCAGCCTGACGCAATATCTGTGGTCCAACCACGTCGACTCGAACCTCGTCGACATCGCGGGCGGCGTCGTTTCGTTGATCGCCACCGTGGTCTTCCTCCGGTTCTGGCAGCCGAAGCGCATCTGGCGGTTCGAGGGCGAGGACGCGGCGGTCCCTGCGGGCCACGCCGGAGGCAATCCTCCGGCCACCCGCAAGCACACCGCCGGCCAGATCGCGAAAGCCTGGATGCCGTTCGCGATCCTGTCGATCACCGTGCTCGTATGGGGCCTGCCGGCCATCAAGGGCGCCATCAACCGGACCACGACGCCGATCTGGAACGTCCCGCTGCTCCACAACGCGGTGACGCGCGCCGCGCCGGTCGTGTCCAAGCTGACGCCCGAGGCGGCCCGGTACGATTTCAACTGGTTCTCGGCCACCGGGACCGGGTGCTTCGTCGCCGCGATCATCGCCGGGCTGGTCCTCGGGGTGGGGCCGGTCCAGCTCGCGAGGATCTTCTGGCACACGCTGAAGCGCATGAAGCTCGCGGTCGTCGCCATTTCCTTCATGTTGGGACTCGGGTTCACGACTCGCTATTCGGGGTTGGACGCCGTGCTGGGGTTGGCGTTCACGCGGACCGGGTGGCTGTACCCCTTCTTCGGCTCGTATCTGGGCTGGCTGGGCGTGGCGCTGACGGGCAGCGACACGTCTTCGAACGCGCTGTTCGGCAGCCTGCAACGGATTACCGCCGACCAGCTCAAGCTCGACCCGATCCTCATGTGCGCCGCCAACTCGGCCGGTGGCGTGATGGGCAAGATGGTGGACGCGCAGTCCATCACGGTGGCCACCTCGGCGACGAACCAGGTCGGCAATGAAGGGCTCATCTTCCGGTACGTGTTCTGGCACTCCATCGCGCTGGGCGCCATCGTCGGCTTGATCGTGTTGCTGTACGCCTACGTCTTCCCGGGTGCGGTGCCCCACGGGTTGACGATCGTGAAGTGATGCATTCGCGGATCCTCGATCAGTTTCGGGCCATCGTGGGAACCGGCGGCCTGATCACGCAGCCGGAGCAGCTGCACACCTATGAGTGCGACGGCCTGACCAACTTCCGCGTGCTGCCCGCCGCCGTCTTGCTACCGGCCACGACGGAGCAGGTACAGGCCATCGTGCGCGTCTGCCACAGGGAGGGGATCCCCTTTGTCGCCCGCGGCTCGGGCACGGGCCTGAGCGGGGGAGCGCTGCCGATCGAGAACGGCATCGTCATCAGCCTCGCGCGGATGAATCGCATCCTGGAGATCGACATCCCCAACGCGCGCGTGGTGGTCGAGCCGGGCGTGCTCAATCTCGACGTGACCCAGGCGGTCTCCGGCGACGGGTATTTCTACGCCCCCGATCCGTCCTCGCAGCAGGTATGCAGCATCGGCGGCAACGTCGCCGAGAATGCCGGGGGCGCCCACTGCCTGAAATACGGGTTCACCACGACGCACGTGCTGGGCCTGGAAGTGGTGCTTCCGGACGGCTCCCTCGTGCACCTCGGGGGCAAGACCGTCGACCGGCCCGGCTACGACCTGTGCGGAGTTTTCGTCGGCTCGGAGGGCACGCTCGGGATCGCGACCAAAGTGATTCTCCGCGTCGTCCGGCGGCCGGAAGCGGTCCAGACGCTGCTGGCGGCGTTCGATTCGACCAACCAGGCCGGGGCGGCCGTGAGCGGGATCATCGCCGCGGGAGTCATGCATGCCGGCGGCGATCGAGATGATGGACAGCCTGGCCATCCAGGCGGCCGAGGCCGCGGTGCACGCCCACTATCCCGAGTGCGGCGGCCTGCTGCTCGTCGAGCTGGACGGGCCGGCCGCGGAAGTCCAGGCCCTGATGACCCGGGTGCGGGAGATCTGCGCGTCATGCGGCGCCTGGGAGATCCGCGTGGCGCAGTCGGAAGAGGAACGCGCGGCGGTCTGGAAGGGCCGCAAGGCGGCATTCGCCGCGATGGGCCGGATCTCGCCGAATTACATCGTGCAGGACGGCGTCATCCCGCGCACGGCGCTCCCGCAGGTCATGACCGAGATCGAGCGACTGAGCGCGCAGGCTGGGCTCCGCGTGGCGAACGTGTTTCACGCCGGCGACGGCAACCTGCATCCCCTCGTGCTCTACGACCGTCGGGTCGAGGGCCAGGAGGGACGGGCCGAACGGCTGTCGTTCAGCATCCTCGAGCTGTGCGTCAAGGCCGGCGGCTCGATCACCGGCGAGCACGGCGTCGGCGAAGAGAAGAAAGCCTTCATGTCCGTGATGTTCGCCGAGCCCGACCTCGACACCATGCAGCGCGTGCGGTGCGCCTTCGATCCCGAGCGGTTGTCGAACCCGACGAAAGTCTTCCCGCGTCCGCGGCTGTGCGCCGAACGGCCGGGCCCCTACCAGCCGCATCCCCTCGAGACCGCGGGTGTCGCCCAGTTCTTCTAACACGCAGCAAGCCGAGGCGGCCTGGGATGAGCTGGCGGCCGTCGTGGGTCCGGAACACGTGCGCCCCGCCCTGCCTGGGGATGCCGTCGATGGCGTTCCGGCCAGCAGGGTCATCGAGCCCGGCACGGAGGAGACGCTGGCCCGCGTGCTCGCTTCCGCCAACCGCGCGGGTCTGGCCGTCGTCCCGCGCGGGGGCGGCACGAAACTCGATTGGGGCCACCCGCCGCGCCGTGCCGACCTCGTCCTGTCCACGACGCGGCTCCATCGCGTGCTGGAGCACGCCTGGGCCGATCTGACCGCGACCGTGGAGGCGGGCTGCAGCGTCGCGCGCTTTCAAGCGACGCTGGCCGAGCACGGGCAGCGCCTCGCCCTCGACCCTCTCTGGCCCGAGCGCGCTACGATCGGCGGCATCCTCGCCACCGGCGACGACGGGCCGCTCGTGGCGCGCTTCGGCTCGCTCCGCGACCTGATCATCGGGGTCACGCTGGCCTTGCCCGACGGCACGCTCGCAAAGAGCGGCGGCAAGGTCGTGAAGAACGTCGCGGGCTACGACCTGCCGAAGCTCGCCACGGGATCATTCGGCACGCTTGCGGTGATCACGCAGGCGGTATTCCGCCTCCATCCCCTCCCGCACGAGACGCGCACACTCACGTTCACCGCCTCCCCTCCAGCGGTGGAGCCGCTGTGCGAGCTGGCGCTCGCCGTCCAGCGGTCGCAGCTGGCGTTCGTCGCGCTGCAGGTGCGCGCGGCCGGCTCGGGACCGTCCGGCCTCGACGTGGGGTTCGAGGGTACGGGTGCGGGACTGGATTCGCAGGAGCGCGCGGTGCTGCGGCTCGCCGCCGGCGTGACCCGGGCCGATCCGCCGCCGCTCGTCTGGCGCGCCCGGGAAGAGCTGTGGCGCGGACGGGAGCCCGCGGTCACGGCAAAGTTCAGCGTGTTGCCGGCGGAGCTGGCGGAGTTCTGCGCGATGGTGCGTGAAGTCGCGGCGCCGCCGCCGTCTCTGGCGTGGAGCCTCGTGGCCCAAGCGCCGGGCGTGGGCCACCTGAGACTCGAGGCCCAGACCGGCGATTCGCTCGTCGTGGCGCTGGCGCGGCTGCGCGCCGGCGTGGAACGGCGCGGCGGGACGCTGGCTCTGCTCCGCTGCCCGCCGGACGTCAAGGCGCGGCTCGACGTGTGGGGCTCGCCGGGCGACTCTCTCCCGCTCATGCGGTGCGTGAAAGCGCAGCTCGACCCCGCGGGGATCCTCAATCCCGGTCGCTTCGTGGGAGGGATCTGATGGCGCCGGGTTCGATCTTCGACGAGCATCACCCGCCCGCCGCGGCCCTGATCGACCAATGCGTGCACTGCGGCTTCTGCCTGCCCACCTGCCCGACCTACGCTCTCTGGCACGAAGAGATGGATTCGCCGCGCGGCCGCATTTACCTGATGAAGCTCGGCGCGGAAGGCCAGGCGGGAATGACGGACACCTACGTTGCCCACTTCGACCATTGTCTCGGCTGCATGGCCTGCGTGACCGCGTGCCCGTCCGGGGTGCAGTACGACAAGCTGATCGAAGCCACGCGCGCGCAGATCGAACGCCGCCATTCCCGATCGTTGGCCGACCGGCTGTTCCGCCAGCTGCTCTTCACGCTCTTCCCGCACCCCGGCCGGCTGCGCGCGCTGGCGCTGGCGCTCTGGCTGTATCAGCGCTCCGGCGTGCGGAGGGCGGCCCACACGCTGCGGTTGGTCGCGCTGTTGCCGCAACGGCTCCGCGCCATGGAGTCCCTGCTCCCCGAGCTCAGGATTGCAGGGCTGCGCTCGCAGCTGCCGCGGTGCGTCCCGGCACGGGCCGAGCGCCGCGGGCGCGTGGGCCTGCTGCTCGGCTGCGTGCAGCGCATCTTCCTCCCCGAAGTGAACGCGGCCACGGCGCGCGTCCTCGCAGCCGAAGGCTGTGAGGTGATCGTCCCCCCCGAACAGGGATGCTGCGGCGCGCTGATGGTGCACGCGGGGCTGGAAGAGCCGGCGCTACGCGCGGCCCGGCGACTCATCGACGTGTTCGAGCGCTACGACGTCGACACCGTGGTGACGAACGCCGCCGGCTGCGGATCGAACGTGAAGGACTACGCCCGCCTGTTGCGCGATGACCCGCAGTACGCGGAGCGGGCGGTGACCTTTTCCCGCAAGTGCCGGGACGTCTCGGAGCTCCTGGCGGAGCTCGAGCCTCGGGCAGAGCGCCATCCGTTAGCCCTGCGGGCGGCCTATCACGACGCCTGCCACTTGCAACATGCGCAACATATCCGTGCAGAGCCCCGCCGCTTGCTGCGGTCCATTCCGCAGCTCGAGGTTCTGGAGGTCTCGGACTCTGCCCTGTGCTGCGGTTCGGCGGGGATCTTCAACCTCATCGAGCCCGAGGCGGCCCGGGAGCTCGGGCGTCGCAAGGTTCACAACTGTCTCGCAACCGGGCCCGACGTGATTCTCTCGGGGAATCCGGGCTGTCTCCTGCAGATCGGCGCCGGCCTCGCTCGCGCGGGCCGCAGCGTCCCGGTTCTGCACACGATCCAGGCGCTCGACGCATCCATTCGGGGCGTGCTGCCCGAGGGAGTAGGCTCCGGCCGCCCGAACCCTGTCGCAGGGGGTGTGCCGGCGGTGTCCTCCTTGTGAATTGTTTCACATGCGTCGCGGCTGCCGGGTCTCGACTTGGCGCCTGTGGCGTGCGATCTCTCCCATGAGGAGGAGACATGGCGAATGCGCCCGGAAGGTGATCGCGTCAAGCGGGGCAGCGTGACGGCCACTGCGTCGCCGGAGTTCGCCTACCGCGACAAGAAGCTCGGGGACGAGGGAGTGATCGCAGTCGCGACCAGCCCCGAGGTTTTCTATCCCACGTCCACGACGGTGCTCCTGTTGCGGGCGGCTCGGCGTGCCTTGGCCGCCGCTCCGCCGCCGCGGTCCGTGCTCGACATCGGCTGCGGTTGCGGCATCGTGGCGATTGTGCTGGCGAGGCGGGGGCCGCCGGGTGTGAGGGTGTGCGCCTCCGATCTCAGCGCGGCGGCGGTCGCGCTCGCCCGGCGCAACGCGGAGCGGCACGGCGTGAGCCTGGAGTGTCGCCGCGGCAGCCTGTTCCAGCCCTGGGTGGGGGAGCGGTTCGACCTGATTGTGGACGACGTCTCCGGCGTGGCGGAACCCCTCGCTCGGGCCTCGGGGTGGTATCCCGACGCCGTACCGAGCGAGGCTGGTCGGGACGGGACCCGGTGGATCCTGGAGGTGCTGGACCGGGCTCCCGACTACCTCGCCCCGGGCGGGAAGCTGGTGTTCCCGGTGCTGACGCTATCGCGCGAGGCGCCCGTACTCGAGCGGGCGCGCGCGCGGTTCGCGGCGGTGGAGCAGGTCGAAGAGCAGTGGTATCCCCTGAGTCCCGAGCTCGCGGCGCGCCGGGCGGAGCTCGAGGCGCTCGCCGCCGATGGTGCGATCCGGCTCGAGCAGCGGGGGAGCCGCTGGTGGTGGGCGACGCGGGTCTTCACGGCCTACCGGCCGTGAGCGTATTTGAGCGCGGCCTCGGTGCGGTTCTTCACCCCGAGCTTCGAAAACAGGTGCTGGACGTGGAACTTGACGGTGTTGTCCGACAGGCCGAGGCGCTCGGCGATCTGCGGGTTCGTGAGGCCGCCCGCGACCAGAGCCCACACCTCGCGCTCTCGCGGCGTGAGGTCGCCCGGCGCGCCTGCCGCCCGGCCCTCGATCCAGCGTCGCGCCGCCTGGGGGAAGACGAGCCGTCCCGCGTGCACCTGGCGGATGGCCGTGAGCGTCTGCTGCGGGGACTCGGTCTTGAGAGCCAGGCCATCCGCGCCCGCGTCCAGCGCTGAGCGGAGTGATTCACCGTCGTTATAGGCGGTTAGCACTAACACCTTGGGGGGCGCCGGGCGCTCGTGCAGCGCCTCGATGACCGCTGTGCCCTTGATGCTCGTGAGCTCGAGGTCCAGCACCACGACGTCAGGCTTGTACTGCTCGACGAGGCTGGAGACGTCGGGGCCGTCGGTCGTCCAGGCCACCACCTTGATGTCCGGTTCGCCCTCGAGCAGCGCGCGCAGCCCCTCGATCACGATCGCGTGGTCGTCGGCCAGCAGCACGCGGATCATGACCGGGTAATCATTCCGCCGGTAGGACGACGCTGAGGGCCGCGCCCCGTCCGGGCGCGCTGTCGATGGTGAGGGTGCCGCCCAGCATCTCCACCCGATCCTGAATGCCCCGCAACCCGAAGTGCCCGCCTTCCACGCCGACGTCCTCCTCGCGTGCCAGCACGCGCTCCGGGTCGAACCCCCGCCCGTCGTCCGTCACCGTGAGCTCGATGGCGTTCTCGTGCCGCGCCACCCGCAGGCGCTGCCGCGACGCTCCCGAGTGGCGGTGGCCATTGGCGAGGGCCTCCTGGAGGATTCGGTAGATTGCGATCTTCGTCGGGAGCCCGCAGTCGCCCAGGTCGGGGGGCAGCTCGAGCTCCACGATCTGATCGGTCAGGGTTTCGTGCTGGACCGCGAGCCCTTCGACGATCTCGCCAAGCGCGCGCCGCTCGAAGCCCGGGGGCCGGAAGGCGCCGATGAAGTTGCGGATCTCGCCGAGGGCGCGCTCGAGCAGTCCGATCGCCTGCTGGACGCGCTGCTGCGACGCGGCGTCGCCCGCGACGGCGCGCTCGACCACCTGCAGCTGCGACAGGGCGGCGAAGATGTCCTGCACGGGCCCGTCGTGCATGTCGAGCACGATGCGCTGGAGCTCCCGCTCGCTCGTGGCGAGGAGGCGGCGCGATGCGGCGCGGCTCTCAGCGTCCCGCAGGCCCATCGCGCTGCACCACGTACGCCTCCATGGCGAAGTATTCGGACAACCCGAGGCGGTCCGCCCGCGCCGCCGTGTCGAGGTTGCGCGCCTCGACCCGCTGCCAGAATTCACGGTCGTCGTGGGCGCCCGGGAACGGGGCCGTGTCCTTCTGCGACTGGTGCTTGAAGATGGCGAGCACCTTCGCGCGGAGCTCGTCCTGCGACAGGGGCACGAGGACGTCCGCGTCGCTGATGGACCATTCCTGCCACGCGCCCCGATACAGCCACACTTCGGGGCGAGGCGGCTCGCCCTCCGCGAGCGCCCGCTCGATCGCCGCTTTGCACATCCGGTGCGTGCCATGCGGATCCGACAGGTCGCCCGCCACGAACACCAGATCGGGGCGCACCTCGTTGAGCAGCGCCCGCACGATCGCCACGTCCTCCGGACCGATCGGCCGTTTGCGCACCTCGCCCGTCCGGTAGAACGGCAGGTTCAGGAATCGCGCGGCGCTGCGCGGCAGCCCCACCGCCTCGAGCGCCGCGATCGCCTCCGACTCCCGGATCATCCGTTTGACCTCTTGGACCAGCGCGAGGTCCACGTCGCCGGGCGCCTTGCGCTCGAAGCTCGCTTCGACCGTTTCGCGCACGCGCCGGGCGGTCGCGCCGTCGAGCCCCAGCGTCTCCGCCGCCCGCTCCACGAAGTCGAGGTGGCGCATCACGTCGTGATCGAAAACCGCGATGTTCCCGCTCGTCATGTAGGCGACGACGGTCGCGTTCTCGTTCTCCCACAGCTTGCGCATGATCCCGCCCATCGAGATGACGTCGTCGTCGGGATGCGGCGAAAAGACCAGCACCCGCCGGCGCGACGGCAGCTTGGCCCGCCCGCGGATCTTGCGCGTCAAGCGGTTGAACACCATCCCGTTGATCGGTCCGGCGGCGGCGTGCTTCGCGAGCAGCGGGCTCAGATGGTGCTCGGCGTAGTCGCGCGCGGTGAGCTTGAGAATGGCCTTCCCCGTCTGCTCGGCGAGCCACACGACCGCGCGATCGGTCATCGCGGGCGTCCACTCGACGCTCTGCAGCAGCCACGGTGTATTGATCCGCGTCAGCTCCGCCGCCGCCGCGAGGTCGAGATACACGGCGGCGTTGCGATGGCCTTGCAGGAACGTCGCCGCGACGTCCCGGGAGATCTCGCCCTCGACGGCGCGCCGCACGATCGCGGCCTTGTGCTCGCCCGTCGCGATCAGGGCGATCTCCCTGGCCCCGAGGATGGTGGCCACGCCCATCGTGATCGCTTCGCGCGGCACGTTGTCCTCGCCGAAGAAGTCGGCCGCCGCGTCCTTCCGGGTCACGGTGTCGAGCGTCACGAGGCGGGTGCGCGAGTCGGGCGGGGAACCGGGCTCGTTGAAGCCGATGTGGCCGCTCTTGCCGATGCCGAGGATTTGGAAGTCGATGCCGCCGGCTTCGCCGATCGCCCGCTCGTACGCGGCGCAGTGCTCCTCGAGCCGCTCGCGCGGCGTCCCCCCGTCCGGGATGTGCACGTTCTCGGGGCGGATGTTCACGTGGGCGAACAGGTTCTCCCACATGTAGCGCCGATAGCTGTTTGGGCTGTCGGGCACCATGGGATAGTACTCGTCGAGGTTGAATGTCACCACGTGCGAGAAATCGACCTCGCCCGCGTGATGGCGGCGGATCAGCTCGTGGTAGATGCCGAGGGGCGTGCTGCCCGTGGCGAGCCCGAGGACCGAGCGGCCCTTGGCGGCCGTCTCCTGGGCGATCACCTGGACGATGCGGTCGGCCACGAGCAGCGCCACGTCGTCGTGGTCGCGCAGCACCACCGTGCGGATGCGCTCGCGGTCACGCGGTCCGTCGAGCGGGCTCCCCGGCGCGCGCGGCGTCTCCCGGGCCTTCTCCGTGCGGGATGTGGTCACCTGGCGCTCTTCTCTTCCATCGGGCGGCATATCATCCAGAAAGAATATGCCGGCTGAGATGCCCGGCAAGTCACGTCACGAGAGACAGGGGAAGGGGATGCATCTTGCCACCATGGAGCACCATCGGGCCGCGCGAACGTGTCAAGGTCGCACGGTTGCTTGACGCGACGGAGCGGATTTCGCATATGTTCTACGCGCCCCCACGATGGCATGGATGGACTGCGTGACCGGCGGCGCCCTGTCGGAGTGCCGCCTGGCGCGAGTGGTGTCTACGGGGAGCCCGTGACCGGACTTGAGACGTTTGCCGAAGGCAGGCGCGAGATCCTGCGGCAGGCAAGTGCCGCCCTGGGAGGCCGCCCGGTGACAGTGTGGGAGGTGTCCGCCCGCGCCGAGCTGGAGACGCAGGCATCGAGCGAGCCCGCTCCCCGCTATCATTCGAGCAGGCTCGATGTGGACACCACCCTGCGGGGCTGGCACATCCCCATCGTGCAGGGAAGCCGCTGGGTAGGGTGCCACATCGAGGAGCCCGGCCGGCCCTGGCTCGTCGCCCCGGTGCGGTCGCAGCCCGCGGCGCCGCCTCCGGAGGGGCGGGAGCGCCGCAGCAAGGAGCGGCTGACGATCGAGCTCGCCGGGCTCTGCATCGGCTTGCTCGACCGGCGCGAGATCGCTTGGGTCTCCGGGTCGGGACTCGGCGGGTTCGATCCGCTCCACGACGTCACCACGCTCCCGGGGATCATCGCCCACGAGCTCAGCAACCCGCTGACCGCTGCCCGCGCCGGGCTCCAGCTCGCCATGGAAACGCTCGGGGGCTGGACGGAGATCGGGGCCAGCCGCCGGCTCGAGATGCTGGACGAGCTCGGCCAGGTCGTCGAGGACATCGACCGGGGCGTGAGCTTCCTGCGGGCGGTCAAGGACCGCGCTCGCGGCGCCCTGGCCCGATCCGAGCGCTTCGACGCCGTACGGGTGGTCCGCTCCTGCTGCACGCTCGAGAGCCGGGTCCTCAAGGACAAGAAGATCCCGCTGGAGCTCGACAGCGCTCTCGGCACCGTCTACCTGAAGGGCGACCCGAATGCCCTGTACGACATGCTCGTGAACCTCATCCGCAACGCCGCCGACGCGACCGGCGCGCGGGGGACGCCCATCCGCGTTGCGCTGGAGCAGACGAGCGCCGACCTGCGGCTGACCGTGCGCGACGAAGGCGTGGGAATTCGCCCCCAGGAGCTCGAGCGGGTCTTCGAGCCCGGCTTCACCACGAAGGAGTTCGGCGAGGGCAGCGGGATGGGGTTGGTGGTGGTGCAGACCGTGGTCCGGAACATGTTCGGCGGCAGCATCCAGGTGGCATCGACCCCAGGCGTCGGCACCATCGTCACCATCAGCCTCCCCATTCCCCCGCAGCGGTTAGTGGATCCGCGGGCCGGTCAAGGCTTCTCTCCCTCCTAACCCGGCTCCTTCAACAGCCCCTCCACATCCAGCGGTCGCGTATGCATGACGAGGGTTCCGTCGGGCGCGTGCGGCCACTCGCTTTGCGGGCGGTCGCGGTAGAGCTCGACGCCGTTGCCGTCGGGATCGCGGAGATAAACCGCCTCGCTCACGCCATGATCCGACGCACCCTCGAGCGGCACGCCGTGCTCGAGCACCCGGCGCACGGCCGCCGCGAGTCCCTTGCGGTCGGGGTACAGGACTGCGAAGTGGTATAGGCCCGTGGTCCCCGGCGCGGGCGCGGGCGCGCCGCGCCCGGCCCAGGTGTTCAGGCCGACGTGATGGTGGTACCCGCCGGCCGAGAGAAACACCGCGTCCCGCCCATACCGGGTGGTCACCTCGAACCCGAGCACGTCGCGGTAGAACGCCAGCGCCCGGTCGAGGTCGGCGACCGTGAGATGGACGTGCCCGATCCGGGCCTGAGGGTCGATGCTCATCCCTCGGAATAACGCTTCACAGTTCCCGGCGCCAAGCCGCCAGTGAAGTTGCAAGCCGCGAGCCGCAAGCGGTTCCCAGTCGGCGGATCCCAGTCATGCGCGGCTGGCGTCGTGCGACTGTCAACCGCTTGCGGCTTACGGCTTACGGCTGGCTTGACGGCTTGCGGCTTGCAGCTTCACTGACGCCTGACGACTGGCGGCTGTATTTTTCACTTCATGAACGCCACCCCCAGAATCCCCCCGCCGGTCAACGAGCCGGTCCTCTCCTACGCGCCGGGCGCCGCCGAGCGGGTCGAGCTCAAGCGGGCCCTCAAGGACCTCTCCGCGCGCCAGATCGAGATCCCCCTCATCGTCGGCGGCGAAGAGGTGCGCACCGGCACGACGGTCGAGGCCGTGATGCCGCACTGCTATCGCCACGTCCTCG
>QHVD01000510.1 GCA_003222235.1 Gemmatimonadota bacterium
CGATCCACGCCATAGGTAAGGATCGAAAACGATGACACCCCTTGGAGAGTTTAGCAAACCGCGGAGGGTAGATTGCGAATCGAGTGCGCTGGTCTAACGTACGTGCTCGCCGTAGCCCGTCTGGCGCGGGGCCCCGGTCGCGTGCGACAGCCGGTGCATGCGAGGACGTGATCGCGGCGGCGACGATGGACGCGGTGTCCGCGCGGCGGTAGCGGCCCTCGGGCAGCGGGGAAGGACGATGCGGATTCCCGACGCCGTGCGCGCACGGGTGCTCGCGTACAGCCGCCGCCAGCGAGCGGCGGGGTACAGTTGGGCCCGGATCGCCCACCGCGTGGGCCTCTCGGTCGGGTCGCTCAAGAATTGGTCGCGAACGCCGCCGCCGGCTCGTCGGCTTGTCCCGGTGGCGGTGACGGCAGCGCCCGAGGTGGGCACGGCGGCGCTCGTCGTCGTCTCGCCGGGGGGCTACCGCGTCGAGGGGCTGGATCTCGCGAGCGCGACGGCGCTGCTGCGCGCGCTCCGATGATCGGCAGCACGCGCACCCTGCGCGTGTGGGCCTATCCCGCCCCGGCGGATCTGCGGAAGGGCTTCGACGGGCTCGGCGGGCTCGTGACGCGGCTCCATCAGGATCCGCTCGCCGGCGACTGTTTCCTCTTCGTCAATCGGCTGCGCACCCGGGCGAAGGTCCTGCTGTGGGACGGCACCGGGCTCTGCGTCTACCACAAGCGGCTCGAGCAGGGGCGGTTCGCGGCCCTGTGGGCGCCGGACGGCGCGGGCACGCCCGGGCGGACGCTCACGCTGAGCGAGCTGAGCCTCTTTCTCGAGGGCTGCACGCTCCTCGCGCGCACGGCGCTCTCGCCGGGCGCGGTGACACCGCGGACGTGGACACCACCCGTGAGCGCGGCTTGACAGCAAGCTAGCATAGTGATACCCGGCCAGACGGTGGGGGTGGGGCTCGCGACGGAGACGGATCTCGAGCGGCTGCGGCAGATGGCGTTGCTGCTCGAGGCCGAGAATGCGCGGCTCCATCGGCGGCTCGTGGAGCTGACCCGAGCGCTGGCGCAAGCGCAGGGCGCCGCCCACGCGCAGCTCGAGCTGGAGATCCAGCGCTTGCAGGAGCAGCTCGCCGCGCGCACCCGGGCGCTCTTCGGTCCCTCGTCGGAGCGGCGCGGCGGCGGCGAGCCGGCCGAGGCCCCACGCGCGCCCGCGCCGCCGCGCGGCCACGGCCCGCGGGCGCAGGCGGCGCTCCCGCTGGTCGAGATCGTACACACGCGGCTGGGGGAGGCGGCCCCGTGTCCGCAGTGCGGCGGGACGCTCGAGCCGTGGCACGATCAGTACGAGGAGGCCGAGGAGATCGACGTCGTCGAGCGGAGCTTCCGCATCGTGCGGCACCGCCGCCAGAAGTATCGCTGCGAATGCGGCGGGTGCATCGTCACGGCGCCGGGGCCGGCGAAGCTCGTGCCCGGCGGCCGGTACTCGGTGGACTTCGCGGTCACCGTGGCGGTGGCGAAGTACCTCGATCACCTCCCACTCGCCCGCCAGGTGCGACAGATGGCGCGGGCGGGCCTCACGGTCGACACGCAGACGCTCTGGGACCAGCTCCTCGCGCTGAGTCACCATCTCACGCCGACGTACGAGGCGCTCCTCGCCGACGTGCTCACGGCGCCAGTGCTCGGGGCGGACGAGACGACGTGGCAGCTCATGGAGCCGGGGCGGTCGAAGACCTGGTGGGTGTGGGCGCTCTGTCGACCCGATGCCGTCGTCTACCGCCTGCTCGGCACCCGCTCGGCCGCGGGCGCCGCCACGGTGCTCGGGGACTATCGCGGCATCGTGCTCTGCGACGGCTACGCCGCCTATCGGGCGCTCGCCAAGCGCGGCACCGAAGAGCGCGCGGGCCCCACGATCACGCTCGCGCATTGCTGGGCCCACGTCCGCCGGCAGTACGTGGAAGCTGAGCCGTCGTATCCACAGACCGCGGAGATCCTCGCGCGGATCGGCGAGCTCTACGCGGCGGAGGCCGCGGCGCGGGAGACGGCGGCGGGAGAGCCGGGCGTCCTCCTCGCCGAGCGGCGGGCGCGCGTGGCGCCGGTCGTCGAGGCGATCCGCACGTGGGTCGCGCAGCAGCGGGCGCTCCCGCAGTCGGCGCTCGGCAAGGCGCTCGCGTACACGACCGAACTCTGGCCGGGGCTCGTGGCCTTCCTCGACCACGCGGCGATCCCGGTGGATAACAACGCGACGGAGCGCGCGCTCCGCGGGATCGCGCTCGGCCGCAAGAATCACTACGGCTCCCGCTCCGAGCGCGGGACCCGGGTAGCGGCGCTCTGCTACACGCTGCTCGAATCGGCGAAGCTCGCGGGGGTCGAGCCGGCCGCGTATCTCGCCGAGGCCACCCGTCGGGCGATCGCGACACCGGGCACCGTCACGCTCCCGCGCGATCTCGCCAACGCGTAGGCTCCCGTACCTTCAACGCGGGGGCTTGTCGCGATTGGCCCCGAACGATCGACGGGGCACGGCGAGCACGTACTGTTGGGTGTCTGAGAGCACGTCGTCGTTCTCCGCTCGAGGCCGCGATCCCCGCGAGATCGCAGCCGATCCGGCCAGGCTGTCAACGCGATCAGCCCGGGTTGAGCGGCAGTTGCACGCGGTTGCGCAGGCCCTGGCGGCTGCGGGCGGTTCGCCGAGGATGCCCCCGAGTGTCAACCCTCCTCTGCGCCTCGGTAAGGGAAGCGCATCCGGGTCCGAATCGTAGCCAAATGGCGGACTATCGTGGCGGTATCTACGCCGATCTCGCCCACGAACGCGGTCACATGCGCCTGTTCAGCCGGCTTCCTG
>QHVD01000511.1 GCA_003222235.1 Gemmatimonadota bacterium
ATCCGCGTGATCCAGCCCGCTCCGGCCGCGGCACCGGGTGGCGGCCCGAAGCCCGACAGCACCAAGAAGGACATCCCCTGGAAGCCCTTCGCCGACGTCACCAAGGACGCCCGGGTCCTGACCGGCCTGTTCACGGCCTACCTGAAGCGCGAGAACGCCTACCTCTCGCTCCGGCCCGACCAGTTCGACCACGACTATCTCATGGTCACCGAGCTGTCGCAGGGGATCGGCGAGCTCGGGATCGACGGCGGCAGCGACGTCCGATCCGACCTCATCCGCTTCCACAGGAGCGGCGACCACGTGGAGCTGTGGGTCGTGAACCCCTACGTCACGGCGACGCCGAACACCCCCATGGCGCGGACGGTGGCGTACTCGTTCGGGCACTCCGTGGCCCAGTCGCTTCCGATCGCCAGCGTCCGCGACACCACGAATGAGATCCTCGTCGACCTCGCCCCGTTCCTGGTGTCGGACTGGGCGGACCTGGGCGCGTTCTTCCAATTTCTGTCGCAGTTCATGCCGGCGCAGGCCCCGGGGCCGGCGTTCGACAGGGAGCGCTCGAGCTTCCAGTCGCTGCACATGTTCCCGACGAACGTCGAGGCCGAGGCGCGGCTGACCTTCCGGACGAGCCGGAGCCTCGGGTTGGACATGGTGCCGGACTACCGATGGATTCCCGTGGGAGTCCACTATTCGCTCCTCGAGCTGCCGGCCACGCCGATGCGCCCGCGGCACGCCGACGACCGCGTCGGATACTTCATCTCCGCGATGAAGAACTTCTCTCGGGACACCGCGGAGACCTTCTTCGTCCGGTACGTGAACCGCTGGCGGCTCGAGAAGAAGGACCTGAGCGCCGCCGTGAGCGATCCGGTGAAGCCGATCACCTACTATCTCGACCGCACCATTCCGATCGAGTGGCGGCCTTATGTGCGCGAGGGGATTCTCGAGTGGAACCGGGCGTTCGAGGAGGCCGGCATCCGCAACGCCATCCAGGTGCTGGACGCACCGGACGACTCGCTGTGGAGCGCCGAGGACGCGCGGTACAGCACCGTACGCTGGATGGCCAACAACCGGTTCATCTATGCGATCGGCCCGTCCGACGTCGATCCCCGCACGGGGGAGATTCTCAACGCCGACATCCTCATCACCGCGTCCTGGATCCAGGCGTGGCAGGGCGAATACCGCGAGTACGCGGGGCCGCAGGCGATGATCCGCGAGGCGTTCCTCGAGGACTCGCTGCTGCGGGCGGACCCGAGCGGCGGTCGCTTGCAGCGGCTCTGCTCGTACGGGACCAGCATGGCGCGCGAAGGCACCCTGCTCCGGGCCACGCTCGCGGCATCGGGCGTTATCCCGCCCGGCGGAGCCATACCGCGCGAGTTCATCGGCCAGGCGTTGAAGGAGCTCGTGATGCACGAGGTCGGTCACACCCTGGGGCTGCGCCACAACTTCCGCGGCACGGCGGCAATCCCCATGGAGAAGCTGTTCGACCGCGTCTACACCGCCGCGCACGGCACCTCGGCGTCGGTGATGGACTACAATCCGCCGGCCATCGCGCTCGATCGCAGCAAGCAGGGCGACTACTATTCCCGCACCATCGGCACCTACGACCGGTGGGCGATCAAATACGGCTACGCCTCGGTGGGCGGAGACTCACCTGACGCCGAGCTTCCGGGTCTCCGGGCCATCGCCGTGCGGGCCGCTGATCCCGACCACCTGTACGGCACCGACGAGGACGCCGGGTTCGCCGGGTACGGCCTCGACCCGACGACCACGCGCTACGACCAGACGGCGGATCCCCTGGCGTGGGCCAGGGACCGCGTCACGCTGGTCAACCGGCTGTTCGATTCCCTCGAGACACGCCTGATCGCGCGCGGCGAGGGCTATCCGCGCTTGCGACACGGGTTCGCCGACCTGCTGTTCGAGCGCTGGTACGCGACGCTCGTGACGACGAAGTACCTCGCCGGCGCCTACACGTCGCGCGACCACCACGGTGACCCGAACGGGCGGGCGCCATTCGTCGCGGTTCCGGCCGCGCGCCAGCGCGAGGCCCTGGCGTTCATCGCCGAGGCCGGTCTGAGCGAGAACGTGTATCGCTTCCGGCCAGAGCTCTTGAACAAGCTTGCCCCGGAGCGTTGGTGGCACTGGGGGACGAATCCCTTCGCCGAAGGGCGGATCGATTTCCCGCTGCACGACTGGGCGGTGGCGTTCCAGGGGACTCTGGTGCGGCTGCTGACGGACCCGCAGGTGCTCTCGCGCGTGCGGGACGCCGAGCTGCGGGCGGAGAGCCGCAACGACGTGGTCACGATCCCGGACATCCTGACGGCCCTGACCGCCAGCATCTGGGCGGAGGCGGGCTTCGGGGGATCGCAGCGCGCCCGGAACACTACCTCGATCCGCCGGGATCTCCAGCGGCTCTACCTCGACCGGCTACTGCGGATGGTGGTGACTCCCGAGCCGGGCACCCCCGAAGACGCGCGTACCGTGGCGCGGGCCACGCTCGTCGGCCTGAGCGCCGCCCTTGGTCGGGCGCTGGCGCCCGCGAACGAGCTCGACGGGTACACGCAGGCGCACTTCGCCGACTCGCGCCAGCGCATCCGGCAGGCCCTGAACGCGCAGGTGGTGCAGCCACTCGGGCCGAGGCCGCCGACGCGCTAGCAAGATTTCCACACCGACGCCCCCCCCGACAACGACGGCGCCTGGGATCGCTCCCGAGCGCCGTCGTCTCTAGCCGTCTCTACATCGAGCCTCTTCGGATCCCTTCGGATCTCTACTCTTTCAGATCTCTACTCCTCGGACCTCTTCGGA
>QHVD01000425.1 GCA_003222235.1 Gemmatimonadota bacterium
ACGCGCGACAACATCTCGATCAAGGTGACCGCGGTCCTCTACATGCGGGTGAAGGAACCCGTCAAGGCGGTGATCGGCGTCGAGAACTACCTCTACGCCACGAGCCAGCTCGCCCAGACCACGCTGCGCTCGGTGCTCGGCGAGACGGAACTGGACGAGCTGCTGATGAACCGTGAGAAGATCAACGACATCCTGAAGACCATCATCAAGCAGCGGACCGAAGACTGGGGCGTCGAGGTCTCCGCCGTCGAGGTGAAGGACGTGGACCTACCGCCGGAAATGAAGCGCGCGATGGCCCGGCAGGCCGAGGCGGAGCGCGAGCGGCGGGCCAAGATCATCAACGCCGAGGGCGAGCTGCAGGCGTCCGACAAGCTCGCGCAGGCCGCGCGGATCATCGGGCGGGAGCCGGCGGCGATTCAGCTCCGCTACCTCCAAACGGTGACCGAGATCGCCGCGGAGAACAACTCGACCACGATCTTCCCGCTCCCGATCGACCTGTTCAAGGGGCTCGTCGAGAGCGTCGCCCGGAGAAACGACGCCCGGGCACTCGCCCTGCCCGAGAAAGCCTCGGGCGAGGCGTTGCCCGCTCCCCCGGCACAGGACAAGGTCAGGCGCTAGGGATGCCGGGCGAGCTCATCAGCCGCGAGCCGCTCGCGCGGATCATCCCGCGCGCGGCCGAGCTCCAGACACACATCCGCCGCTCTCCCTAACCGAGAACTGCGAAACGACAACAGCAACGCGATGCGACGCGAGTGAGAGCCTCCATCGCCACAGGTAAGCTACCTCCCTATCGCTCAGAGGTAAGTTGACAGCCTGGGCTCGCCGGGCGGTCACTTCTTGCACGTCGCCTTGATCTTGCCTTTGAGAACGTCCCCCGATGCGTAGTGCGCCTCGAAGGTGCCGGTCATCTTGTTCCGCCTGATGTGTCCGACGGTGTGGAGCGTCGTCACTGTCTCACCGGGTTTCAGGATGCTGGGGAATGGCCCCGCCTCCGTGACCATGCTGTCTCCGCCCGTGGCAACAACCCGCACCGGGATCGGATCGCGGTTGGGCAGCTTCAGCGTCCACCCTTTGCCGTCAGCCGTGGCCGCGAGCACAGAAGTCGCCACCACGCTGTCCTTCGGACCCACCATGCTCTTGCTGTCCCACGTGCTGCACTTGCTCCGGCTTCGCTGCGCCTGGGCAGGATACTGGGCGGCGGCTGTAGCGTAGCTGGCGAAAACGACGGCGGAGAAGCGGAGGGCGCGATCCATGGGAAGCTCCTATGGTGAAAAAAGTGAAGGGACACCGTTTCAACGTACCCTCTGTCGCCCAGGGCGGCAAAGACGCTCCAGGCGTTGGCGGCACCCGTGGTGTGCACCGTTGGGCCGATCCAGGTGTCGTACCCGGCATCCTGCGGCCGGCGGGGGACGGGGTCAAAGCTCCAGCGCAGCGCGCCGCTCCGCACGTCGAACGCCCGGATGACGCCCTCGGGCGCGTCGGTGCGATGGTTGTCGGCCACCGCGGACCCGACGATCACCAGGTCTCGGACGACGATCGGAGGGGACGTGACACCGTATTCCCAATGCTATTCCGGCTGGTGGCGGAGGCCCACGGTCAGGTCGATCGCTCCGTGCGCGGCGAAGTCGTCGCATGGCCGGCCGGTGCGGACGTCCAGCGCCGCGAGTCGCGCGCCGACCGTGGCCACGAAGATGCGCAGCGCGCAGGGCTGACCCGCTCGCCCGCGCATCCACGCGGCGGCGCCCCGGTCCCGGTTCGCGAAATCGCCGTAGTCGTCGCCGACGCCGACCGTACCCTCGTACTGCCACCGCTCGGCACCGGTGGCGGGGTCGAGCGCGATCACGCTGCCCAGTGGCGTGGACGCGTACAGCGTCCCGTCCACCAAGATGGGCGTGGCTTCGAAGCGGCCGCGGTGGGTCAGGTAAATCGCCCGTGCGCGCCACCCACGCGAGCCGCAAGGATCAGCCCTTAGAGACTCTCGAAGGGCCTCCGATTTGACGCGTCACCGCCCTCGATCCCGCTCCCAATGCGCTCACCAACCGGTTCGGAGCCGCACGGAGCGCCATTCTTCGCGCGGAAGGGTGTCCGTGTCCGGACGCGCGGCGCCCAAGACGCCGGGGGGGCGAAAACGTCACATTCCGGTTTCGTGGGTTCCGGGTCGGGTTCCGGGTTTTGGGAACATTTTGGGCCATTTTCGGGAAAATTTCCGCCTGGCGTGCGGGCGTAAAGTGCTGCGAAGCGTGAATTTCAGTTTCGCTTTCAGGGACTGATAAGCGTGAGGTCGGTGGTTCAACTCCACCCAGGCCCATCAACAACTTAGCCCCCCTTGGGGATGTCCGACGGGGGCTTTTCCATAGTTGTTTTCCTTAGTGCCGATCATGAGGCGACCAAAGCAAACCAAAGACGGGCCTTGATCGCCCGCGACGTTCCATAGTGGGCTGCGGTTTGCCCACGCGCTTAGCCGTGTACTAGCGGTGCGCTATACCGGCCTCCATGTTCGACCCGAACTCAGATGCTGTGATCCCCGGGGCGCGCTGTCGTGCGGATCGCCAATGCCCCAGGAGGAGCGAATCGCGAACCCGGCTGAGTGGGGGGGACCCCACGCGGCCGGGTTTCTGCTTTTCAGCATTCCGAACTTGGGGAGGTGCGCCACGACTCGATCAAGGGTGCTCAACCTGCTCCGCTTTTCTTCTTCGCGCTCTAGAAAGAACCTGAAACCGTGACAAGGCAGAAAGCAACCTCAGATCTCGGCCCATCGCGCTCGAACTTCCTCGTCGAGGGCGCCGTTATCGTCGCCGCGGCGGCTGCCGGCGACACCCACCGCCACCCAGGCCTCGACTTCTGGGTCGCCCTACCGCAGCAAAGGAGAACGTCTCATGAACACCGTTACGACGAAAGACGGGACTCAGATTTACTACAAGGATTGGGGGGTAGGTCAGCCTATCGTGTTCAGCCACGGCTGGCCGCTCTCGGCCGATGATTGGGACGCGCAGATGTCGTTCTTCTTAAACCACGGCTATCGCGTTATCGCCCACGACCGGCGCGGCCATGGCCGCTCCGCCCAGACCGATAGCGGCCATGACATGGATCACTACGCCGATGACCTAGCGGCGCTAACCGCGCATCTCGACCTCAAGAACGCGGTGCATGTGGGCCACTCGACCGGTGGCGGCGAAGTGGTGCACTATCTTGCGCGCCACGGCCAAAGCCGGGTGGCTAAAGCGGTGATCATCAGCGCGGTGCCGCCGTTGATGGTGAAAACGCCTGCCAATCCCGGCGGGCTGCCCAAGGAGGTATTTGACGGCTTTCAGGCGGCGCTCGCCGCCAACCGCGCGCAGTTCTATTACGATGTGCCGGCTGGACCCTTCTACGGTTACAACCGACCTGGTGCGAAACCCTCTCAGGGAGTGATCTGGAACTGGTGGCGTCAGGGCATGATGGGAGGCGCCAAGGCGCACTATGACGGCATCGTCGCCTTCTCCCAGACGGACTTCACCGAAGACCTGAAGAAGATCACGGTGCCGGTCCTGGTGATGCATGGCCGACCAGATCGTGCCGTATGCCGATTCAGCCCCCCTGTCGGCAAAGTTGTTGAAGAATAGCACTCTGAAAACTTACAAGGGCTTTCCGCACGGCATGCCGACGACCGAGGCCGACACGATTAATGCCGACCTCCTTGCCTTTTTCAGGAACTGACGAAGACATCAGGCCCACTAAGCACCTAGCCCCTCTCGGGAGGTCCCGAGGGGGGCTTTTCCATAGAGTCCCCATCTACCCAAGACCGGGAACCGTTGACAAATTAGGCCTCATAGAAGGCAGCGTACACCGGCCGTACGTCACGATGGAGAATGGTCATGGCAGATAGGAAGATCATCGCGGTTATCGGAGCAACCGGCGCGCAAGGTGGAGGCCTCGTGCGCGCCATGATGGCTGACAAGAGCAGCTCGTTCAGGCCCCGCGCGCTCACACGGAACATCAACTCCGAGAAGGCGAAGGCGCTTGCAGCCGCGGGTGTGGAGGTCGTTGCGGCAGATGCCGACGAGCCTGGGACCGTCGAGCGGGCGTTCGCGGGAGCCTACGGCGCCTTCTGTGTCACGAATTTCTGGGAGCACTTCTCGCCCGAGCGGGAGCTTACCCAGGCCGGCAACATGGCGCGAGCGGCGAAGACCGCCGAGCTCGAGCACGTGATCTGGTCGACCCTCGAAGACACGCGCAAGTGGGTGCCGCTCGAGGACGACCGGATGCCCACCCTGATGGGCAAGTACAAGGTGCCGCACTTTGATGCCAAGGGCGAAGCGGACCAGATCTTCCGCGACCTCGGCATACCGACCACGTTCCTGGTTACATCCTTTTACTGGGACAACCTGATCTACTTCGGCTCGGGCCCCAAGCGGGGAGCGGACGGCAAGTTGGCGATCACCTTCCCGCTGGATGAGAAGAAACTCCCAGCCATCGCTGTGGAAGACATCGGCAAGTGCGCGTATGGAATCTTCAAGCATGGGCGTGAGTTCATCGGCAAGACGGTCGCCATCGCGGGCGAGCACCTATCTGGCGCGGAAATGGCGGCCGCCCTCACCCGGGCGCTCGGTCGGGAGGTGCGGTACAACGCCGTCGCTCCCGAGGCATACCGCGGCTTCGGCTTTCCCGGTGCCGAGGACTTGGGCAACATGTTTCAGTTCAAGCGCGACTTCAACGATTACTTTCGCAGGGTGCGGGACATCAAGTTCGCACGGGCACTCAACCCGGAGCTGCAAACCTTCGAGGAGTGGCTGGCCCGGCACAAGGACCAGATTCCGCTCGAATAGCCGGCGCTTCGCGCACATCCAAGGCGGGGGTCGGCTCGCCGCGGATCCGCGCCCGAGTTCGTTTGCCAGGGGTAGCTCGCTGCGTCCGCGCAAAGGGGGCGCGCAGCGCATTTCCATGCCCCCGCGCCCCCCCCGGTTCGGCAAGCTTTCAGCCGGTTAGTCTCCCTTCTTTCCTTTCTTTCCTTTATCTCCCTTTCCCTTTTCTCCTTTTCCTTTTTCTCCCTTTTCTCCCTTTGCCCTTCTCTCGACGTTCTCCCGCAGCCATTGGGCCATGAACGCCGAGATGTCGAGATTGTTCTTCTCGAGCATCATCATGTGCCCGTTGCCCGTGATTCCCACGCTTTCGAGCCGCACGAAGGTGTTCTCGACTCCCGCTTGCGTGAGGTATTTCGACGTGCAGTGATCGTACGAGGCGTGGTACGACGCCTGGCTCGCGATGATTACGATTGGGATGCCCTGCAGCGTGGGCAGCTGGTGCGCGGGCGCTGTCTGGAGCCGGCAGCGCACGACGTCGGGTTTGTCCGCCGTGGCTTCCTGCACGAACGCGAGCTGTGCGGGATCGGAGACCGCCGGAGAATAGGTGAGGGGGATCGCGGCGATGCCCCAGGGTCTGCTCAGGTTGCCGTCGGCGAACCAGGTCGGCGCGCCCAACTGCACCACGTCGTAGAACGGCGGCCCGCTCGGCTCCACTTGCAGGAGTCCCTTGACCAGCGTCGGACGCGCGTCGGCGATGAGCCATCCGTACGGGCCGGACTGGGAGTGGGTCAGGACGATTGCGGGACCGATCCGGTCGAGCAGCGCCGCCCCCGCCGCGCGCATCGTGGACTGCTGCGTCGCCGCGGACGCTATCCCCGGCACCTCGGAGGCGTAGAACTGATCGAAGCTGAGATCGCCCATCAGCCCCGAGCCGGGCCACTGCGTGTGAAGGTGGGCCTGCGGCCACAGGTTGTAGAGCTGCACCGCGGTAAAGCGCTGCTGGAGGCCTGTCGCGTTGCCGCGCGTGGTCGGCCCATAGATGTCGGCGTGATAGGCCGACTTGCCGCGACCCGTCTGGTCGACGACGTAGACCGCGTAGCCGTTCGCCAGGAAGAACGTGCTCCAGCCGGGACGATTGTCCGGCGTCCCCATCATGTACGTCCCCGTCAGCCCGCCGCCGTGGATCAGCACGACGGGGTAGGGGTGCTTCACCTCCTTGGGGATCTGGTACTCGACGTACATCTGATCGACCATGAACGGCCCTGTCCC
>QHVD01000426.1 GCA_003222235.1 Gemmatimonadota bacterium
CAGGGCGTCCGATCAAACCACGTCGGGACTCTTCAGGAGGTCTGTCGGGCCGTATTAGCGGGCAGGCTCGTCGAGTACCTGACGCAAAAGCTGGCCGGATGACTATCGCCGATGCCCTTCGATCTGACCCATCCGGACACGCTGCGCCCGACCACTGCCGTCTCGGGTGAACGCCACCGGTAAATCGTTAATCGTAAAAAACGAGTCGGCACTCGCTGCATAGAGCTCCATCCTTGGATATGAACCCAGCCCCGTGAGCTCGGCAAACAGTTTGCCATCTGCGCGTGAGATTTCAAAAAAGACTGGCGCACCGGATGGCCCGGGTGGCAATGCATACTTGCCAATCAATCCCTGCAGCTGCCTTGCGGTCAAATTCACAACATCGCGTTCCGACTGTCTGCGGGACGGCCACTGGTACTCGGTGGCAATGCTGGTCAGGATTTCGTCGATGAGCGCATCACCGCGATCCGCATTCGTCGCGATGACGGCGCCCTTACCAGCGCGGGGAAACATGAGCAACAGCGCGCGGAAGCCCGAGTTCGAGCCCGCGTGGTGGAAGGCGAATGTGTCGCCGGCGCCTTCGAGGTAGATGCCCAGGCCGAATGCACCGTGCTGCACGCTAAGCATCTCTCGCGCCATCCTCGTCGAGAGCAGGTGGCTGGACTGTCCACTCCATGCCTCGGTGATAGCCAACGCCCATTCGGCCAGCTCGGTCGGAGTGGTCCACAGGCCGCCAGCCGCCATTTCAGGCTGAATAGGCCACAGGCCCTTGATCACCAGACCGTCGCCGTCGTGGCCGCTGGCCGCTTCGTGACGGCGATTCTCGGGCAGTGGCTGCTCGTAGGTGCTCAGCGTCATCCCGGTGGGCGCCAAAACCAATCCCTTCATCAGCGCCGGGAATGGCTCGCCAGTCACATCCATCAGCAGCTGTTGCATGACGACCAAACCGCCGCCCGAGTAGCGAGAGACCGAGCCGGGAACGGTATCGACCCGAATGGCCGGGTTATTGGCCGGCTTTTCACCGTTCAAGATTTGCCGCAGGGTGGGGATCGAATCGCCGGTCCGATAGCCCGCGAATCCGCCGACGGTGAGCCCCGCACTGTGACTCAGTATTCTCCGGAGCGTCACCTTCTCGTGAACCTGGTAGGCGTTACTGGGCAACTTCCACGACTCGAGATAGGTATTGACGTCTTCATCGAGCGACACGCGGCCGCTGTCGGCCAGAATGAGCGCGGCCGTAGCCGCGACGGGCTTGCTGATCGACTGCGCCTGGAAGAGCGTCGTCGCCGTGACGGAGTCGGTGGCCCCGGTTTGCTTCACGCCGAATCCCTGCGCCCAGGCGACTCGACCGCCATCGATGACCGCGATGCTCGCTCCGGGCACGTGGTATTCCGCCATACGCTCCGCCACTGTCCAACGCACGGCCGGTCTGCCTTTGATGGCGATGGACGGGCGCAACCCCTGAAGTACGCGGCGGATGCGGTCGTCACGCGTCACTCGCAGGTTTGCGAAGTAGCCTCCGGAGCCCTCGCCAACCCAGAGACCAATGGATCCACTGTTCCGACGGCTCAGTGCATCGACAACCAGACACGGCTCGCTCTGATTGTTCACGAAAACACGTATCGTCGGTCGTTCGACCACGACGCGAACGTGAAACCACTCGTCGCCGTCGGGGTCGGGCAGGACGGCTTTCTCGTACTTGCCGGGGTGCTCGGATCTCAGCCGCTGCCAAGGCCAATCGGGATGAGACACGTATTCCACCCCGTGGCTGTGGCGCGACGGGTCGGACGATCGAAAGTTGAAAGGGCGGAAGTACACCGCATCGTGCGTGCTCGCATCGACCACGTGAAAAGCAACGCCGACAAAGCTTCCTTGAATCGGCTGGCTACGGCCCAACACGTCGAGGTCGATGGCGCCATCCGCAAAATCGTACCCGCTGAGCCACACGACACCGATTCCTGCGCCTTCATCGAGCTTGAGCGCATGGCGGCCCTTGATATCGACGATCGATGTCGTTCGTCCCACGATCGTCCAGCGGGGATCCCGGCCCACGGCGGTTACGTCCAGATTTTCAGATGACTGCGCGGCAGCAGGCGTTACGAGATATGCGAGTGACGCGATGATGAGTAGGTTTGGGGATCTGCGTGGCACAGCAGTCATTGTGGGTGCTCCGGAAGGGGATCGTCGGGCAGTACGTGACGAGCACCTCCGCTGTTGCAGACAGTTCCCCCTCTCCGGAACGGAGAGGGGGACAGGGGGTGAGGACTCCGGAACGGAGAGGGCAGGGGGTCAGGATCCTGAGAGGCGGACGGACGACTGCGACGCTCGCTGCGGCCCGCCACCGCGGCGCTCGCCCACCGCGCGCGGTAGCGACCCGGCGATTTGCCTATTGAAACAGCACCAGGCCGTAATCCCCCACGGTCTGGAACCCGAGCGCGAGGTAGGCGCGCCCCGCGGCGGCATTGGCGGGGTCGGCAAACAGCACCGCCCGCAGCACGCCTTGCTGGCGGGCGGCGACGAGCGACCCGGCGACCACGGCTCGGCCGAAGCCACGGTTGCGCAGCGCGGGCGGCGTCCACACGCCGCCG
>QHVD01000427.1 GCA_003222235.1 Gemmatimonadota bacterium
CGGCGGGACGATGAGATCGCCAAGGTCGAGGCGGTAGAGGTCCTCCCGGCTGTCTTTCACGGTGTGCGTCGTGCCGAGGCCGAGCGCCTCGCGGGCGTCCACGACCTGGTGCCACGGCCCCGACAGGCCGGCGACGGCGCGGCCGGAGCGCCGCACCGCCTCACGCGTCACCGCTTCCACACGCGCCGGCGCCTGCACGAGGACCATCCCGTTCCAGCAGTGCGCGACCACCGCTACGATCGCGCCCCCTTCGACCGCCGCCACATACGTCGCCTGGAGCGGCTCGCCGCGATCGACTAACCCGGCGGCGCGGGCGTTGGAGCGGAGGAACATCGAGCTCTCGGCGTGCCGCGCGAGGAACGCGTCGAGCGCGGCTTC
>QHVD01000428.1:0-2821 GCA_003222235.1 Gemmatimonadota bacterium
GAAGCCCTTCTGCTGGGCGCACTGCTTGCAGAGGTGGAGCGTCACCTTGGTGTCGTTCTCCACCTTCGTGAGGTGGATTTCCACCTCGCGTTCCTTACAGTTGTCGCACAGCATCACAGTTGTAGCACGGCATCACGGTATCGCGTCCACCGAGCTCACCCGCGCCAGCCTACCCTCCTCAAGCAGCAAGATACGGTCCGCTCTTCCGGCGAGCTGCCGGTTGTGGGTCACCACGACGACCGCGGTCTCGTATTCGCGCGCCAGCCGGAACAGGACCTCGTGCAGCCGCTCACCGTTCGCGTGGTCGAGGTTCCCCGACGGCTCGTCCGCGAGCACCAGGCCGGGATCGTGCACCAGCGCCCGCGCCACCGCGCAGCGCTGCTGCTCTCCGCCCGACAGCTCCGCCGGCCGGTGCGACATGCGGCCCGCGACCCCGACGACGGAGAGCAGCTCCTCGGCCCGCGAGCGGGCCTCGCGCGGCGCCATGCCCCCGATCAAGAGCGGCATCATCACGTTCTCCAACGCGGTGAATTCCCGCAAGAGATGGTGGAACTGGAAGACGAAGCCCACCTTACGGTTCCTGAGCTCGGCCAGCGCCGCCGCATCGAGGTCGGCGTAGCGGGACCCGTCCAGCCACACATCTCCTCCCGTCGGCCGGTCCAGCGCGCCCAGCAGGTGCAACAGCGTGCTCTTCCCCGCGCCCGACGCGCCCACGATCGCCACGAACTCACCGCGGTGGACCTCGAGCTCCACGCTGCGCAACACCTCGAGCGGCTGGCCGTCACCGCCGGCAAACACCTTCCAGATGCCCCGGGCCGCGAGCAGCGCCGTCATTCGTAGCGAATCGCGGCCACCGGGTCGAGCCGCGCCGCCTGGGCCGATGGGTACAGCGGCGCCAGCGCGGCGACGACCAGGCTCGCGCCGATGACGAGCAGCACGTCGAGGGGCTGGGTGCGCACCGGGAGGTGGTCGATGAAGTAGATCGACGGGTCGATGGGGATCCAGTGCCCGCGGTTGACCATCCCCCCTACCACGAGGCCGAGCACTACTCCGAGCGACGTGCCGGTGAGTCCGATGAGGACCCCCTGCGTGAGGAAGACGCGGCGGATGGACGCGCGGCCGAGGCCCATCGCGATGAGAATTCCGATCTCCCGCGTCTTGTCGCGCACCACCATCGTGAGCGTGCCGACGACGTTGAACGCGGCCACGACGCAGATCAGAAACACCACGACCGCCATGGCGAGTTTCTCGAGCTTCAGGGCCGAGAACAGCGAGGCGTTCTGCGACTGCCAGTCGAGCGCCCGGTGGGGATAGCCGAGCTGGGCCTCGAGCTGCAGAGCGAAATCCCGAGCCTTCCAGGGATCCGCGAGGCGGACCTCAATGCCGGTGACGGCGGTATCGAGCCCCGCGAAGCGCTGGGCCGTGCGGCGGTCCAGTGCCACGTAGCTGTTGTCGTACTCGAACATCCCAGTGTCGAACATCCCGGTGACCTCGTAGCGGTGGAACTGCGGCACGTAGGCGCCGAGGCTCGGGTTGAACTTCGTCCCGATGAACGACACGAGGCTGACGACATCGCCCGGGAAGGCCGAAAGCTTGGACGCGAGGCGAACCCCGACGGCGATCCCGCCCTCCACATCGGCGCGCGTAGTCTTGAAGCGCAGATCGCCCTTGGTGAAGTGCCGCGCGAGGCTCGTCACCGCGCGAGCGCCGGTGTCCGGATCGACCCCAAGCACGACCACTCCCTCGGCGTAGTCGTGCCCCGCCGTGACGCCCCCCTGGGTGAGCACGAACGGCGCCGCCGCCTCGACGCCCGGCACGCGGCGCACCTCACCCAGCACGCGACGCCAGTCGTCGAGCCGCAACCCCTCGCCGTAGGTGAGGACGCGCAGATGGGGGTTGGCGACGAGGATCTTGTCCCGCAGGTCCGCCTGCAGCCCGTTCATGACGCCCAGCACGACGACGAGCGCCATGACGCCCACCGTCACGCCGCCCACCGCGATGACCGTGATGAGCGACAGCAGTCGCGAGGAGCGGCGGCTCTTGAGGTAGCGCAGGGCGATGCCGAGCTCGAGCCGGGAGTTCATTCGGGCCGGAGCATGGGAAAGAGGATGACATCGCGGATGTTGGACTGGTCGGCGAGGATCATCATGAGCCGGTCGATCCCCATCCCGACCCCGCCCGTGGGCGGCATGCCGTACTCCAGCGCCCGCAGGAAGTCCTCGTCGATCTGCTGCGCCTCCTCATCGCCGGCCACACGCAGGCGCGCCTGTTGCTCGAAGCGGCGGCGCTGCTCCTCGGGATCGTTCAGCTCGCTGAAGGCGTTGGCGATCTCGCGCCCGTGGATGAAGAGCTCCCACCGCTCGACGCGGGTCGGGTCGCCCCGCTTCAGCTTGGCGAGCGGCGACAGAGCCACCGGATAGTCGAACACGAACGTGGGCTGGACGAGCGTCGGCTCGACGTAGGTCTTGAACACCTCGTCCACGAGCTTCGCCCCGCTGAGCGCGCCGGCATCAGGCACGTTGCGGCGCCGCAGCGCCTGCCGTAGCTCCTCGTCCGTGGCGCGGGCGAGATCGACGCCGGCGCTCTCGCCCACCAGCGCATAGTAGTCCCGGCGCGCAAACGGCCGCGCGAACGAGAGCGTCGCACCGTGGCGCTCGAGCGTCGTGGCGCCGAACAGCTCCTGGACGAGCCCCGCCAACAGCGCCTCGGTGACCTCCCGCATCACCTCGTAGTCGGTGTACGCCTCGTACCACTCGGCCATCGTGAACTCGGGGTTGTGGAACCACGACATCCCCTCGTTGCGAAAGTCGTGCCCGATCTC
>QHVD01000428.1:2826-5166 GCA_003222235.1 Gemmatimonadota bacterium
TTGAGATACAGCTCGTCCGCGATCCGGAGATAGAACGTGGCCTCGAGCGCCTCGTAGCGGGTCTGGAACGGCCGCGCGGTCGCGCCGCCGTAGACGGGCTGCAGCACCGGTGTCTCGACCTCGAGGTACCCGCGGGTGTCGAGGAACGTCCGGATGTGGCTCACCACCCGGGCGCGCAGCCGGAAGACGTCCCGGACCTCCGGATGCACCGCGAGGTCGGCGTAGCGCTGGCGCGCACGCAGCTCGGGATCCGAGAGCTCGCCGTGGCGCACCCCGCTCGCGTCTTCCTTGCCGAGCGGCAGCGGGCGGAGCGACTTGGCGAGCACCTCGAACCGCTGCACCCGCACCGTGATCTCACCCCGCTTGGTGCGAAACAACGTCCCCTCGACGCCGATCACGTCCCCCAGGTCGAGCAGCTTGACCACCTCATACTGGTCCGAGCCCAGAACGTCGAAGTTGAAGTAGAGCTGGATCTTCCCGGACTGATCCCCGATGTGCGCGAAGCTGGTCTTTCCCTGGGGGCGAAACAGCAGGATCCGCCCCGCCAGCCGATGCACCGACCCGTCGGCGTCGCGAAAGCCGTCGAGCGCCGCGCGCGCCGTCGTGGAACGGTCGAACCGGTAGGCGTAGGCGACCACGCCGCGCTTCTGGAGCTCTTGCAGCTTCTCGCGTCGCGCGACCTCCACGAAGCTCGTCACGCCGCCTTGCTCCCGAAACGCTTGAGGTAGGCCTCGATGAAGGGATCCAGATCCCCGTCCATCACCTTTTGCACGTTCGTCGTCTTGAGCTCGGTGCGGTGATCGTTCACCATCGTGTACGGCTGGAACACGTAGGACCGGATCTGGTTGCCGAACGCGATGTCGGTCTTCTGTTTGTCGACCTCGGCCTTCTTCGACTCGCGCTCCTTCAGCGCCAGGTCGTACAGGCGGGCTTTGAGCATCTTGAGCGCCGTCGCCTTGTTCTTGAACTGGCTCCGCTCGTTCTGGCACTGGACCACGATGCCGGTCGGCAGATGCGTGATCCGCACCGCCGACGACGTCTTGTTGACGTGCTGCCCTCCCTTGCCGGAAGCGCGATACACGTCGATGCGCAGGTCGTCCTCTCGGATCTCGATCTCGATGTCCTCGTCCACCACGGGATACACGAATACGGAGGCGAACGACGTGTGCCGCCGGGACTGCGCGTCGTAGGGAGAGATGCGCACCAGACGGTGCACTCCCTTCTCGGCCTTGAGCAGGCCGAAGGCGTACTGCCCGCTGATCTGAATCTCCGCGGACTTGATCCCGGCCTCCTCGCCCTGGAGCAGGTCCAGGATTTCGACCTTGAACCCGTGACGCTCCGCCCAGCGCGTATACATCCGCATGAGCATCTCGGCCCAGTCCTGCGACTCGGTTCCCCCGGCGCCCGGATGGATGGTGAGTAGCGCGTCCCGCACGTCGTCGGGGCCCTGTAGCATGTTCTGCAGCTCGAGGGCCTCGAGCTGCGCGGCGATCGCCTCGGCTTCCTGCTCGAGCGAGCGCTGCAGGGCGGCATTCGGCTCGGGCTCGGATTCGAGCAGCGCGTTCAACTCGCGGCCTTCAGTCACCCGCTTGCGCAGCGTCTGGTAGGGCTCGACCCAGCGCTTGAGGCTCTTCACTTCCTCCACCACGTGGCGCGCCCGCTCCTGATCCCCCCAGATCGCTCCCTCCGCCATGGCGTGCTCGAGCTCACCGAGACGCTTGGCCTTCCCTTCTACGTCAAAGGAAGCTCCTGAGCTCGGAGAGACGGCGGTCGAAATCCTCGAAGCGGTCGAACAGGCCCACGGTCATTGGTAGCACTCGGCTAGGTACGATATGAGCCGCCCACCCTGGTCCCAGGGGGACGGCTCTAACTGGTAGGAAAGATAAGGGTTTACACTCCTCTGCACCAGCCTCAAAAGAGCTTCGCGCCCCCGGCGAGGATCTCATTGAGCGCCTCGGTCCAGAACGGGGTGTTCTTCGCCATGTCAGCGCCCACTTGCTCCACGTATTCCTGCCAGCTCTTCTCGATCTCCTCCTTGAAGAGCTGCGCAAGCGTACCATCTCGCAACCCCTGCTGGCGTCTCGCGGGATGGTACACGACCAGATCGGAGACGAGCGCCCGCGCAAGCCGCCGCGCCTTCTGCTTCGGGTCCTGCACCAGGAACGGGTTCACCGGACGCAACGGCCCCGACATCCGCTGCGCGATCGCCGGGACGGGAGCCGGGGGCCGGGAGGGGGCGGGGGGCACAGGGGACGCGTCAGGTGTAGCCGGGACGACCATCGGGGCCGGACCGGCAGCGGACGGCGCAGCCGCCCGTTTCGGCACACCGGGAGAAGCCGG
>QHVD01000428.1:5236-5433 GCA_003222235.1 Gemmatimonadota bacterium
CGACGCGGGCCGCATCACTGGGGCGGCGGGTGGTGCGCTCGCGGCGCGCGGCACCGCGGGAGCAGTCGGCGCACCCGGCCCCGCAGACGCCGACGCGGGCCGCATGACTGGGGCGGCGGGCGGTGCGCTCGCGGCGCGCGGCACCGCGGGAGCAGTCGGCGCACTCGGTCCCCCAGCCGCTGTCGCGGCCCGCATCA
>QHVD01000105.1:0-17206 GCA_003222235.1 Gemmatimonadota bacterium
GACCCCGATGGCGACGAACTGCACCGTTCCCCCGTACTGCGCGTGCGCCTCCCTCATTGAGGGCTCCAGTGCCTTGCACAACGGGCACCACGTCGCCCAGAACTCGAGCAGCACCGGTCGCCGCCCTATGTAGCGGCCCAGGTCCACCGGTTTTCCGTCGAGATCCTCGACCGTCACGATCGGAGCCCTGGTTCCAACTGGGAGGCCCACGTCCTGCCCGGACAGCGCGACCGGAACGAGGAGCGCGAACAGTGCCACGAGCGAAACCGCGCGTAGTTGCTCCGTCACAAGACCTTTCCCGCCTCGACGAAGTAGTACTCCGCCATCGCCAGGAGCGCGACGCCGGCGCCTTTCTTGACCCACACCATCCACGCCCCGGACCTGGGGAGCGCGGCAACCGTGCCCGAGAACAGGCCCACCACGATGAGCAGGGCGGTCATCCCGAGTGAGAACACGAACAAGTACACGAATCCGAGCACACCGCTCCGCGTGGTCGCCACCCATGTCAGAATGGCGGCGAAGGCCGGGGCGCCGCACGGCGCCGCCACGATCCCCGAGGTGGCGCCGAGCAGGAATACCCCGGGGTACGATCCCCCGGTGAGCCCCGCCGTCCACTCCAGCAGGCGCCGGGGTGCCGAGACCGGGATCACGTCGAGCATGGCAAGGCCGAAGACGAGCAGGAGATTCCCGATCGTGAGCCGCGCCCATGGGCTCGAGCTCACCGTGCCGAACAGCGAGCCGGTGAGCCCGGCGATGAGGCCCAGGATCGCATAGAAGAGCGCGAGGCCCGTCACGTAGGCCAGCGTGAGCCGCACCGTGCGGGCACGGGACCTCTGCCCCGCGCTCGTTCCCGAAAGGATCCCCACCGTGATGGGGATCATCGGGTAGATGCATGGCGTGAGGCTCGTGACCACGCCGGCGCCGAACAGGGTCGCGAGGGCCACCAGTGGATGGTGACTCAGCGTGTCGCCCAGACCCGTCACCATCTGTCTCGCTCAGCTGCGCGCATGAGGTGCAATGTAGCACCGCTCGGGCGCGCGATGTTCACGGCTGAAGCCGCGACTCGGCCCCTCCCCGCTGAAGCGGGCGGTGAACGCCCCCGGCCGGTTTACCGGCCAGAGGCCGAGCCGCGAGTTCACTCGCGCCATCACGACGGCGCGCACCCTGCCGTACCGCCGTCACACGCTCCACCCCGAGCGATAGGTCGGCCGGATGTACTCCTCCGGGATCGTGGCGTTCGCCACCTGCCCCGTTTCGGGGTTGAGCTCCAGCACTCTTCCCGTGCGCACCGCGAGATCGCCGAGCAACACCATTTCCGTGAGCGGCCCTGCGTACTCGGCGAAGCTCGAGTTGGTCTGGCCCTCGCCCTTACACGCCGCGATCCACTCCTTGTGGACGCCCGGCGACCGCGGGTATTTCGGCGCGGGCGGGTGCGCGACTATCTCCGCCTGCTTCGCGGGATCGAGCAGCCGCGGCTCGTCGCCGTAGGTGCCGGCGAGCAGCTTGCCGTCGGTCCCGATCCAGAGCTGGCCGCTCGTATCGGGCGGCCAACGGACATCGTCGGGCGCCTCGGGCGGGCGCGGCGGGTAGAGGCTCCCGTCTCGCCATACGACCTTCACTTCGGGCCGGCCACTGCGGGCCGCGAAGGAGTAGGTGATGCGGGAGCCGGCCGGCGGCGTTTCCGTGAAGAGTTGGGTCGATTCCGGCTCGATCCGCGTCGGGTAGCCGAGGTTGAGCGTCCAGAACGCGGCGTCCATGATGTGACAGGCCATGTCGCCCAGGGCCCCGGTGCCGAAGTCCCACCAGCCGCGCCACTTGAACGGGGCATACGCGGGGTTGTACGGCCGGGAGGGCGCGGGGCCGAGCCACAGGTCCCAGGCGAGCGTGGCAGGCGTGTAGTACTCCTGCAGGGGGCGATCCACCGCCTGCGGCCAGATCGGGCGGTTGGTCCAGAGATGCACCTCGCGCACCGTCCCGATCGCGCCGGCCTCGACCCATTCACGGATCTGGCGCGTGCCCTCGGCCGCATGTCCCTGGTTCCCCATCTGTGTGACGACCTTGTGTTTCTTGGCCGCCTCGGCCATGGCCCGCACCTCGCCGATGGTGCGCGCGAGCGGCTTCTCGCAGTACACGTGCTTGCCGGCTTTCATCGCCAGGATCGCGGCGGCGGCATGGGTGTGGTCGGGCGTCGCGACCGTGACGGCATCGATCCGCTTCGCTTCCTTGTCGAGCATCTCGCGGAAGTCTTTATAGCGCTTCGCCTTAGGGTAGGTCGCGTAGGAGTCGGCCGCGCTCACGTCGTCCACGTCACACAAGGCGTAGATGTTCTCGATGCTCACGCCGCGCACGTCCTCGCGGCCCCGCCCGCCGACGCCGATGCACGCGATGTTGAGCGTGTCGCTCGGCGCGCGAATCCCTCGCCCGAGGACGTGCCGCGGCACGATGGTGAAGGCGGCGAGGCCGGCGCCGACGTTGCCGACGAATGTCCGTCTCGAGATGCGTTTGCGTGCCATAGTCTCCGTCCTCTTTGAATAAATCAGCGGGAGCTCAGCGCCCTCCGTAATTGGCCTGCAGGTACGCGATGATGCGCCAGGCGATCGGCTGCGGAATCTCCGCACCATGCACGTCGATCATTTTCTTGACCGTCGCCTCCCACTGCGCCGGCGGCAGCGGCGGCTGCATCGTGATATAGCGGAGGCTGTGGCAAGTCGAGCAGAAGCTCTGCACCAACTCGCGCCCGTCGCTCGGCGCAAGGCCGGGGGTGGCGAGCGGGAAGGGTCCGGCAGAGTACACGCCGCCGGTTTGGGGCAACGGCCTCCGAAACGCGCCGGGACGCGCATCGGCGTATTCCCCGGCGCTCACCAGCCCGGGGAGGCTGTCCCGCTGGGCGACCGGAGCGCCGCCGAACGCGGTGGCCGCACCGAGTGCCGGGACGATCATCCAAGGCCGGCGGGTCACAACCTGCCTCCTCCCCCAACCACGATCGACTGGCGCTCGATCCGGTTCCACAGGTAGCCGCCCGGGTTCCAGACGCCCTCGTCCGGCTGCATGTTGCCCGCCTCGTCGGTTGCGCGCACGGCGAGGGTCGCAACTCCGGTCTCGCGCGGCGTCCATGCAGCTTCCCAGGTCCGGAACGCATAGGGCCCGTGGTCGGTGCCCAACTCCGCGTCACGCCAGGAGTGACCGTCATCCTCCGAGATCTCCACCTTGCCGACCCGACCGTACCCGCTGAAGGCGATCCCCCGTACCGTCACCGGGAGGCCGGCCGGCAGCTTGGCGTTGCCGTCGGGGCTGATGAGGAACGAGCGCACCGGCATCCGGTGAATCGGGATCATCCGGACGGCGCCTGCCCGCGCCGAGTCGGGCGTCGTCGAGCCGCGCGGGGTGTCGGGGATCCGATACGCGCTCTTCATCCAGAAGTTGTCGTCGGGCTGGTCGAGCACCCGAATCCAGGTGAGCGCCTTCACCCAGTAGGTGGCGAACCAGCCCGGCACCACGAGCCGGATCGGAAACCCGTTCAGCATGGGGAGGGGTTCGCCGTTCATCGCGTAGGCGACGAGCGAGTCGTGCAGTGCCGGCTCGTCGAGGTTCAGCGATTTGAGAAAGCGGTGCGAGCCCTTCCCGATCGGTCCTCGGCCCCGGTCCAGCCCCTCGAACTGCACGGCGACCGCGCCCGGCTGCACCTCAGCGGCTTCGAGCAGACTCGAGAGACGCGCGCCAGTCCAGACGGCGTTCCCCATCGCGCCGTTGCCCCACTGGCCTCCCGGCACGCGCGGCTGGAGCCGGCTTCGGCTGTTGCCGGAGCACTGGTTCACGGCGGCGACGGTGACCGCGGGGTACTTGCTGACCAGATCGTCGAAGGAGAGCGAGAGCACTCGGCGGACTTGGCCGCCGACCTCGAGACGCCACCTGGAGAGGTCGATGGCGTTCGGGTGCTGATCGAGGTGCCAGCGCACGAAGAACGCGGCGTTGGGGGTGAAGGGGGACGCGAAGTAGTCGCGCGGCGTCTCGAGTTGGACCGGACGGTCGGTGAGCACGATCAACGGCAGCTTTTGGGGATAGGCGACGAGCGGGCCGCTGGAGTTCCAGGCGACGTTCGGGGCTTGGCGCTGGGGAAGCGGGCGGCCGGTCTCGGGTGGGAGCAGTTCGCCGAGCGCGACGCCCGCGCCGCCGACCCCGAGGAGCTTGAGCCACTCCCGCCGCGACAGGTGGTCTGGGTCCTTCATCGCTCAATCGGCCGTCACCGGTTGCGGCGCGCGCGCGGTTCCCGGGCGGAACAGCGCCGCGAAAAACAGCAGGACGACCGCCGCGAACCCGGCGGGCAGCATCCAGAAGCTGGGCCAACGCTCCAAGGTCAGGTGCGCCGCGCCGTCCAGGAACCGGTTGTACACGTTGCCAGCCACCTGTGCGCCGATGAGCATGCCGATGCCATAGGTGACCAGCACGAGGAACCCCTGCGCCTGGCCGCGGACGGCCGGCGTCGATTTCTTGTCCACGTAGATCTGCCCGGTCACGAAAAAGAAGTCGTAGCAGACGCCGTGGAGCAGAATACCGATGAGAATCATCGAGAAGATGGCGGTGGGTGCGGCGATCGCAAACAGAGCGTAGCGCAGGACCCAAGCGGCCATGCCAACCATGAGCATCCGCTTGACGCCGAGCCGGACGAACATCAGCGGCATGAGCAACATGAAGCCGACCTCGGACATCTGGCCGAGCGACTGCGTCGCCGCGATCCTGGTGACGCCGGCATCGCCCAGGAAGATCTGGGTGAAGTTGTAGTAGGCCGCCAGCGGGATGCACAAGAGGAATGAGGCCACGATGAAGACATAGAACGGGCGATCCCCGAGCTGCGCCAGGGCGTCGAGGCCGGCGATGCTGCGCAGCGAGACCCGCTGCCCCGCGCCCGGCGGAGGCGTGTGCGGCAGGGTGAAGCTGTAGAGCCCGAGCAGGACGCTGGCAGTGGCGGCGGTGTAGACCGGCAGAGCCGTGCGCTCCGCGACGACTCCGATCAGCGGGCCCAGCACGAAGCTGATGGACAACCCGGCCACGATCCAGCCGATGGTGCCGAACACCCGGATCAGGGGAAACTGTTTCTCCTGCGACTGGATGTGGTGGAACGCCAGGCTGTTCGCGAGGCCGAGCGTCGGCATGTAGCACAGGTTGTAGAGCAGCAGGAGCAGGATGAACACCACGGGCGCGCCCACGGCGCGGGGCACGGTGAACATCACGACGCCGCCCAGCAAGTGGAGCACACCCAGCACCTTCTCGGTCGCGAAGTAGCGATCGGCGACGAGCCCCAGGAAGAACGGCGCGACGATGGCCGCGATCGGGTTCACCGTATAGGGCCAGTGCGTCAGCGTCTCCATCCCATGGTTGGTCATGAACACCGCGATCGTCGTGTACCAGGCGCCCCAGATGAAGAACTGCAGGAACATCATCACAGACAGCCTGGCGCGGACGCTCACGGGAGCACCCGGATCTTGATGTTGCGGTAGGCGACGCGATCGCCGTGGTCTTGCAGCCCGATGTAGCCCTCGGCGTTGCGCCCATAGCGCGGGTGCGTCGCGAACTTGCTGGCCTTGACTTTGGCTTCCCAGCCCGGGCTGCCCAGCTCGTACTCGACCACCTTCACGCCGTTCAGCCAGTGCTCCACGTGACTCCCCTTCACCACGATGCGCACGCGATTCCACTCGCCGGCTGGCTTCACGACGCCGGGTGGGGAGGGATACAGGCCGTAGTCGGACCCGGCGGCGGTGAGGCGGGACTGCCCGTCGGGGTGCTTCGCGTCGTCCAGCACCTGCATCTCCGGGGCGGTCCAGTAGATCGCGTCGTCGTCCTCGCTCGCGCGATAAAAGATGCCGCTGTTGCCCCCGGGCGCCACGTTCCACTCGAGCGTGAGCTCGAAGTCGCGGAACTTCTCCCGCGTCATGATGTCGCCGGCCGGGGCCATGCGCGCGAGCGTCCCGCCCACGGCCTTCCAGCCCGACGGCATCGAATCCATCTTGAACCCGCGCCAACCTGTGGTGGTCTTTCCGTCGAAGAGGAGCCGCCACCCGGCGGCGCCCTCGGCCGGAGTGAGGGTGTCGAGGGCCGCCTGGCGGGAAGCTTTGTCCGCCTGGGCGGGCGCGGTTCCGGTCGCGAGCAGCGTCGCGCCGAAGACCGCGGTGAGAACGACGGCCGGCGTGCGATGGTCCACGGTTCTCTCCGGATAGGGTTCCCGAGTCTGACGGCAAGTGCCGGAGCTCTAGACTACGGCCCTAACGCACGCTCCACCAGAGGAAATATTTGGCCGCGAGGCGGCGGGTTTGATGCGGGTGCACCTCGTTCCAATTCCCGGTCACGAGGGGTGCGGCCGGCTCGAGCGACGCGACCGTGAGGTGCAGGTGGTTCGGGTTGTCGGCGGGCTCGGCGCGCTCCTCCACGGTGAGCCCCTGCGCGACGCCGTGACGCTCGGGCCGCCAGCGCAGTACGGCGTCTGGCGAGGGCCGCGCGGGCGGCCAGAGGTCGAGCCGCAGCTCCCCGCCCGGCCAGTCCCCCGTGACCACCACCGTGGCGGCGACTTCGAGCTTGCCCAGGGCGCCGGCGTTGAGCCGGCTGTGCGACGTCACGAACGACTCGATGGGATGGAGCTCGGCATGCCAGTCGTCGTGCCCGCAGTCCACCACCCACCGCCCCGTCAGGTGAGTACGGTCCCCCGGCTCGGGCCGGTAACCGGCGGGGATGAGCCACTGCTCGATCTCGGCTTCCAGGCTGCCCTGGAGCTCGGCGCCGAAGTTCCCGAGCCCCTTGTCCGTGCCCGGCTCGCGCTCGCGGTCCTGGGCGAGGAGAAAACGGTACTCCGGATCGGGCCGCACGAGCACGATCCAATCGTCGCACAACGCATGCTGCGCGTTGAACACACCGCATTGCTCCGAACCGTTGGGCGGCGGGTCGCCCAACCAGTACCCGTCCGGTGCCTCGGCGTGGTCGCCGGCGTAGTCGGCGCCGGAGAGGAAGCTATTCGTGACCACGCCCTCCACCGCCGACGCGATCCATGGGATCGGCCGGTCCATCACGTCCCCGTGGCTGGGCCGGCGGCTCCACTCGAGGATTTTCCGAAGCCGAGCGGAGTCCGTTTGCGCCAGGCGTACCAGCTCCTCCGATGTCACGTAGTGATTGCCCGGCCATCGCAGCGGGAGGTCGGCGTAGTACTTGCGCTCGCCGTTGTTGCGCTCGCGGCCGTCCACCGGCCAGTTCTTGGCGAGCACGGTAGTCCACCCGGGCGGCCCGCTGTTGGGGTTGAGCACGCGGAGGATCGGGTCGAGCGTGGATACCACTTGCCGGGAGCAATAATCTCCGGACCCGGACAGTGGGGTCGTGGCATGCGGGACGAGGCCGTTCACCTGTGCCTGGGACGCGGCGGCGAAGAACGCCGACCAGCCGGCGACGGGGATGGGCCGGCAACCCGCGCCCGCGAGCCGGCGCGCGAGCTGGGCCAGGTCGCCCCGGTGTGCGGCGCAGGGATCCACCGGGGGGAGGGGAATCACGAGCCAGCGCGGTGCCGGGCCCAGTCCCGGCGGAAAGGCGCGCCCCGCCGCGAGCCACCGGGCGTCGTCCAGGTTGTCCGCCTGAAGCTCGACGAAGGCCCGTGCCCCGTGCCCGGTGGCGATCGGGTCGGACCGCGTGTCTTCGGCGTCGTCGGCGCGCCGCACGTCGTACCACGCCGGGCTGACGGGCGCCGTGTAGCTCAAGTACACCGTGCCGTCGGGGTGCCGCTCGAGAGAGTTGAGCGTCGCGGCTCCCCCCCCGCGCTCGCGAAGCAGCTGGAAGTGAGGCAGGGTGCGACTCGTTCGGTCCCCGTCCACCGCGGACCCGAGCCGGATGCCCTGGTTGCGCTCGACCAGGCTGAGCAGGGGCTCCATCTCGGTGGTGGCGCGCCGTGTCTCGGCGCCGGCGACGGCGAGTCCCGCGAGGACGCAGGGCAAAGTGATCCGGGTGGCCCGGCCGCGACGTTGGCGTGTCAAAACAGCTCCAGCTGGTCCCCGATCAGGCTCCTGAGCTTCTCCAGCATCTTTACCATGGCCCACGTGTCCCGCTCGCAGTAGCGGCGCAGCGCCTCGCGCAGCCCGGCCTTCTCCTCCGGTCGCATCCCGTCGCCCTCGAACATGAGGCGTAGCAGCTCGACGGTCGCCGTTTCGCCCTCGTTGATCTCCAGATCGGCGTATGACAGCCCCGACACCAACGCGGGGAGGGTCCGCTTGATGCTGAAGCTGCCGCCGAAGTCCGGGTGATACACGTGGTTGCGCACGACGGGGAGAAGGTCGACGAGTTTTGTCTCGATCCGCTCGAGCTCTTTCGCGAGTGACGGCACCGCCTCGGCGAGCTGGCGGATGCAGTCGCGCTCGAAGCTCGCATAGTAGGCCACGACTTTCCGCGCCCCGGCGCAAGCCGCGACCAGCGCATCGGCCAGCGCGGGGCGGGGGTCGCCGGGGCCGTCGGCGATCCACTCGTGGTGGACCATGCCGCGCCCGCGTTCTTCGATGTGTACGCTGAACTGCGCCGGGACGTTCTGCCACGGCCGGCACCCGTTCCAGCGCGGAACCGCCAGGCTCACCGTCTCGAAGTCGAGAAACGCGAGCGGGGACGTGAATGGGGCGAGGGCGCCGGCGAGCGTCGGCTCGACCACCATCCGGCCCCTCGTTACGGCTTTCACCTGGCGGGCGTGGATCACGGAGAGCTCCAGGTCCGAGGGCAGGTCGTAGATCGTCGCATAGCCGTCCGCCTCGTATTCGAGCGCCTTCTTGCGCTCGATCCGGTAGAGGCTGCTGACGTGGTGGTCCGGGAGCCTCGGCCAGCAGCGGTCGAGGAAGGGGCAGTCGTGCGGCCGGGTGCAGTGGTCGCCGATCGGCACGTCCGGGAGCGGCCCGTCGAGCATGCGCAGCTGCGCCGCGATCTCGTCGGGGACGCCCAGCAAGACTCCTTCCACGGCGGCGGTGACGTCCTCCCGCACGAACAGGTTGCCGAGATCGGGATGGCGGCAGTCGGGGTTCAAGTGCATCACCTCGGCGTGCTCCGCAGGCAGCCCGCAGCGCCGCAGCACGTGCACCTGGAGCGCGACGTCGGGCACGTGCTCGGGCTTGAGGCTGTTCGCCGCCTTCACCTCCACCACTCCATACCCGCGCGGGCTGCGCTCCAGAATGTCCACCGCGGCGTAGGTCTCGTCGGCGAGGAACATCCCCTCGTAGATCGCCGGCGGCTCGCTCTTCAGGGCCTCGCGCGTCTCCGCCACCCTGTTGTCCCACTCGGAGAACGGGAGGTCGATCAGCACGCCGGCCGGGACGCGCTCCCGCGCCACCCTGCCCACCTCGGTCCCCTGGTTCAGCACGTTCCGCAGCGCGGGGCTGGGGATTAGCTCCGAGGCGTCGGGTTCATGCACCCGCCACCAGAGCTGCTTGTGACATTGGAGTCCGGCGAGGAACCGGGACTTGGAGAGCCGGTAGGTGGCGGGCCGGGTGGACATCTGCTAACAGTCTGTGCTCAGCCCGCGCCGAGCAAGGGCGACTCTTCAAAACGGAAAGATGATCCCCACGTCCTTGAGCTTTGTGAACTCGGAGCTTTGTGAACTCGCGGGCCGACAACTCGTAGAGCTGCGCCGGCTGGCCGCGCTCGCGGCGCTGCTCCTTGACGGGCAGCGCCCAGCGCCCTTTGAACGGCGGTAAGCCCCGCTCGATCAAGAACGGCAAAACCTGATTATTTTTGCTCCATGACCCGGCCGATCGACACTTCGCTCGAGCAGCGCCTGCCGCTCGGCACCGACCTCGCGCTGCGGCGCCAGTTCATGGTGGTGAACGAGCCGCTCCCCGGAAACCTGCGGTTCGGGCGGCTGCTCGAGGTGCTCGACGCCCTCGCCGAGGAAGCTGCGCTCCGCCACGTGCGCCGCGCCGCGCCGCAGGCGTACGTGGTGACGGCCGCGATCGACCAGGTCGTGCTGCGCACGCCGGCGGACGTCGCCCGCGACACCGTGCTCAAGGCGCGGCTCAACTTGGTGGGGCGGAGCTCCATGGAGGTGGGGATCCGCGTGGAGCAACCCGGCGTCGAACCCGCGCACGTGGCGTCGTGCTACTTCACGATGGTGGCACGCGTGGGCGAGGGGGATGCGGCCGAGAGCATCGCGGTCGAGCCGCTCGAATATCCGGAGGAGATCGACGTGAGCCGCCGCGACAAGGCGATCAGGCGCCGGGAGCTGTACCGCCGGCGTCTGGCCTCCGCCGCGAGGCCCCCCACGCGCGAGGAATACGATCTCTTGGCGCGGCTGCACGCGGCCCAGGAGCAGCCGGGTTTTGCCGGCCTGCTCGCCGGGCGGCTCACCACCATGGCGTGGGAGCGGATCTATCCCGAGCTCGAGCACGTGCCGAGCAAGGCATTCGGGGGGTATCTCGTGCGGCGGGCCTACGAGCTGGCGACGATCCAGGCGGAGGAGATCGCGCCCGACCGTCCCGTCATCGCGCGTGTCAACCGCATCAACTTCCTGCAACCGGTCCGGATCGGCGACAAGCTCCGGCTCGCGAGCAGGGTGGTGTACACCGGCCGCGCCGCCGTCACGGTCGAGGTGACGATCGAGCGGATCAGTTGGGACCGGGTGACCAGGGCGCTGTGCAACACCTGCGTCTTCACGTTCGTGAACGTGGACGAGCAGATGACGCCGCGGCCGGTGCCGCCCGTGTACCCGACGACTTACGCGGAGGACGCGCGCTACCTCGAGGCGTACCGCTGGCACCGCCGGCTCAAGGCCCGGCGGGCGGCGCGGCAGCGGCTGGGGAGACGAAGCCGGGGCACAGCGCCCTACGCGGAGTGGCCGACCCCGATGCCGGAGGGGTGAGGGTTCTGCTCGCCCCCAGACCCGTCCTCACCCCTGACCCTGTCCTCACCCCTGACCCTGTCCTCACCCCTGACCCTGTCCTCACCCCCTGGCCCCCTCTCCGTTCCGGAGAGGGGGAACGGTATCTCTCCCTCCGTTTCGCACGACAACGGGGTTCGTTTGGCACCGTCGTGGTTCGCCCCGTGGGTGGCGCTCGGTGATAGTCCATAAGTCCCCCCTCTCCCGAAGGGAGAGGGGGACAGGGGGTGAGGACCCCTTCAGCACCACCGTCCCGCGGGGCCGCACCGCTGACAGCGCGACGCCAAGCCCGTCGGGGTTTCCCGTGCACTCCACGACCACGTCGAACCCTCCCGGCGCCACCGTGTCGGGGCCGCCGGTGCGGATGCCGCGCTTCCCGAGCAGCGCCAGCTTGCTCGGATGACGCCCGGCCACCAGCAGATCGCAGGGGGTGAGGCTCAGGGTCTGCGCGACCAGCTGGCCGAGTTTCCCGTCCCCCAGGACGAGCACCCGGTCGCCGGGGTGCAGGGGAACCTGCTCCTGGATCTCGAGCGCGGCGGCGAGCGGCTCGGTGAAGGTGGCCGCGTCGGTCGAGACGTCGTCCGGAACGGCGTGCAGGTTTTCGACCGGAAGCGTGAGATAGTCGGCAAACGCCCCGTGCCGCCCCACGATACCCAGCACGGTCCGGCGCTCGCAGTGGGTGCGACGCCCGGCCCGGCACGCGCTGCAGCGGCCGCACACCGCGTTGATCTCCCCCACCACGCGGCGGCCCCGTAACGGCTCGGGGCCCTGCTGCACCGTCCCGACGAACTCGTGCCCGAGGATTCCCGCGTAGGGGTAGTAGCCCCGCACCAGCTCCAGGTCGGTGTTGCAGATGCCCGCCTGGTGCACGCGCACCAGCGCTTCACCCGGCGGCGGCTCGGGGACAGGGACGTCGTCGCGGAGCCGAATCTTCCGTCCCTCGAGCCAGATGGCGCGCATCGTCGCCGTAGTGGGCACCTTGAGCCGAGACCCCGGTCAAAAGGGAAGCCCGAGGTCGAGTTCAACCCTCGGCCAGTCCGTGTGCCCGCTCCCCGACACGCTCAGGCTCAGACGGCCGGCGAAGGTCTTCGCGCCGAGCTCCATGCCGACGCCATCCACGTAGCCGGCGGGATCCCAGCGCCAGCGGTCGAACACGTTGCCCGCGTTCCAGCGCACGCGGCCGAAGACGTCGCGCAGGAACTCCCACTGCGCCCCCCACTCAATCTTCTGGACGTGCCGCCCGCGCAGCTCCTGAATGTTGAGCCCCACGAAAGAAATGTCGCGGTCTGGAAAGACGTAGTAGGCATTGGCGCCACCGAGAAAGAACTGATAGTGCGGCGGAGGGTCGCCGCCCGAGGCTCCGACGGTCACGCCGGCCCAGAGCGAGATGGTGCGATAGACCGGCAGGTACCCTCGGACGTCGGCAAAGTGGTGCGAGAAGGAGCCACCCCTGTCGGCGAGTCGGTTCCCCCACTCGGAGAGGGCCTTGAGTCCCACGCCGCGACTCGGGAATAGACCCCGGTCGTAGGTATCGACCTCCACGACGCCGGCGGCGCTGTAAAACGTCCGCTCGATCGAGCCGGAATCCACCGCGGACACTTCCTGGTTCCATCGCGCATGCTCGGCCTTGACCCCCGCGGTCAGCTCGGTGTTTGGCCATCGACGCCGACAACGCGCCCAGATCGACCCGGACCTGAGCCACGCGGTGCTCGCCATCGTAGAGATCGAAGGGAGTGTGGGCGTAGTCGGCTCTGGCGCCGAGCGTCACGGTCTTCAGTTCGCCGACGGATGGAGATACGCCCAGGCCGACCTGGCTCTGCTGGCCCAGACGGACGTCCACCCGCCCGTTCGCCCCGGAACCTGCGCCGCCGAGGATGCCCGACAGCAGCACCGAGGCCTTGTACCGGCTGTCGTAGCGGAGTCCGACGCCGAAGCGGCCGGCGGACGGCTCCCGGACCATCACTGTCAGCTCGCGCCGTTCGGCGCCGCCCGGCAGCGCCTCCAGCCGGTAGCGGACGGTCTCGAACAGCCCCGTGGCGTAGAGCCGATCAATTCCCTGGTCGAGCTCACGGCGGGACACCCAGGTGGGCGGTCTCAACCCGAGGGCTCGGACGAGAAGCCGCTGCGGGATTCGACCCGGGTCGTCGAACCGGAGCGTCGCCACCAGGACCGAGTCGGGCGTCGCCACCGGCGGCCGGGGCTCTCGAGCCCCGGTGGAGGATCGTGACAGGGCCTCGATTTCCGGCAGAGCGGCGCGGGCCGCCGCTTCACCCCGGGCGATTATGTCGCGAACCCGATTGAACCCGAATGCGGGGAACGCGCGCACGTCGGGCTTGATGAGCACGTCGCACTGCCTTCGCTGCTGGTCCTCCGAGTCCCAGATCCGGAACGACACCGATTGGACCAGGACGTCGACGAACGAGACGATGCTGTCCCGTGGCTCGAGGGGGTCGGTGACGTCGCTGCAGATCAGCAGATCCGCGCCGCGGGCGCGGGCGTCCTGCGCGGGAAGGTTGCGCACGACACCGCCGTCGATGAGGACCCGGCCCTCGATCTCGACCGGTGAGAAGACGCTCGGTATCGCCGTGCTGGCGCGAATGACATCGGGCAGGAATCCGTGATCGAGCACCACTGCCTTGCCGGTTTCGAGGTCCGTCGCCACGGCGGCGAACGGGATGGGCAACCGGCTGAAGTCCCGAACGGAGTGGACCGGCCAGGTGAGGCGGGCCAGCAGCTGGGAGATGCGCTGGCCCGCCACGACGCTGCGAGGGAGGTGGATCCGTGCGCGGTAAATAGGCAGCGTGAGGACATAATGGTTTTCGGTGAACTTCCGCTCGACTGGAAGGTCCCGGCGCTTCACCGGGTCGGTGAGGAGCGCGTACCAGTCTTCGGTTGTGGCTATGGTGTCGAGCGCGGTGGCCGTGTAGCCGGCCGCGTACAAGCCGCCGACGACGCTGCCCATGCTGGTGCCGGCGATGACGTCCACCGTCACGCCGGCTTGCTCGAGCACCTTCAAGACCCCGATGTGGGCCAGCGCCCGCGCTGCGCCGCCGCTCAACGTCAGGCCGATCTTCGGGTGCCCGGGAGAGCTGGGGGGGCCAGGCGACTGAGCGGAGGCCAGAGCCCCCGGCAGGAGTGCCCAGAGCGTGAGCAGCAGGCGGCACCGTCCCAAGGTCGTTCCCTGAAGGGGATGGTGTCGTACCCGAGGGAGCGCCGAGGGTGTCATCGTCGCCAGGCACTTGCTTCGCTGAACCCCGGCCCAGCTTGACGCGGGCCAGCGCAAGCGCAATAGGTAGAGCCGTCGCGCAGTAGGGGCGCAGCATACTGCGCCCCTACACGGGCGGGCACGAGGAGGAACTAGCGATGTCGCCGCGTGTTGTGCTGGCGGATGACCACGTGGTCCTGCGACAGGGCCTCAAGGCGCTGCTCGAGCGGCAGGGCATCGAAGTGGTCGGCGAGGCTTCGGACGGGAGCGCGGGCGTAGAGCTGGTTTGCGAGCTCCAACCCGACGTTGCCGTGCTCGACATCGCGATGCCGTTCCTCAACGGCCTCGAGGCCGCGCATCAGATCGCCCAGACCTGTCCCGAGACCCGCGTCATCTTGCTTACCGCGGTCGCTCACGACCGTTACGTGGTGCAGGCCCTTCGTGACGGGGTGCGCGGGTTCGTCGTCAAGACTCAGGCTGCGGAGGACCTGGTGCAGGCGATCGACGCCGTCTGCCAGGGGGGGATTTACGTGAGCCCCGGAGTGTCCCACGTGGTGATCGATGCGTGCAGGGCGGCGGCCGGCGCGACGAACCAGCTCACGTCTCGGGAGCGTCAGGTCGTGCAGCTCGTCGCTGAAGGGAAGTCCACCAAGGAGATCGCCGCCCTGCTCCACATCACGCCCAAAACCGCCGAGTTCCACCGCATGCGGATCATGAAGAAGCTCGGCATCCATGAAGTGGCGGGGCTGGTGCGTTACGCCGTGCGCGAGGGATTGATCGCTCCGTGACCGCAAGCGGCGCGGGCCCCGAGCCCCAGGTATTTTCCCGCACGGGTTCAGGTGTTTCCCTGGTTTTTCCCTGCTCCACGGTGAGTCCATACTTCGCGCGGACGGCCTGAGCCGCGCATCGGCTGGCGCGGCATCGGGGCTCGCTGCACCGCACCCCGGCCCTGGAACCTTGCGTGACGAGCCTGGCCAACGACCCCGGTCGCCCCCGCCCCACGCGCTCCCCCCTTGCGCTCATAGCCGAGTCTGCAGATGGACCGACCCGCGGGCTCGGGAGCATGCTCGAGTCCGAGGGATACCGCGTCCTGATCGTATCGACCGGCCGTGAGGTGCTCGACCGCGCGCTCAGCGCGCTACCCGATCTCATTCTGGTCGATGCCAGCCTCCCCGATTTCGATGGCGTGGAGGTGTGCCGCGCGTTGCGCCAGGATCCCGCGATCGCTCGCCCCACGCCCATCGTCCTGATCACGTCCGCCCCGGTTGCCCAGCGGCTGCGGCTGGCCGCGCTGCGCGCCGGGGCGTGGGATTGCCTGGGCCTGCCCCTCGACACTGAGGAGCTATTGCTGAAGCTCGAGACTTTCATGCACGTCAAATTGGAAGCCGATCGCGTGCGGGAGGAGGGGTCCATCGAAGACACGAGCGGACTGTACACGGCGCGCGGGCTCGAGCGCCGCGCACGCGAGCTCGTAGCCGATGCGTTCCGGCGGCATGCGGCGCTGGCCTGCGTGGCGCTCGCGGCCGAGCCGGAGTTCCCGGACACGCGCACCGCGCAGGCTGCGGCTGCGCGCGTGGCCGCGCTCGGGTACGTGGAGAGGATGCTGCAGTCTGCCGGGCGCGCCTCCGACATCATCGGGCACCTGGACCGCACGGACTACGCGATCCTGGCGCCCGCCACCGACGCCGCGGGAGTTCTGCAGCTGGCCCGGCGCATGGCGCAGGCCATCGAGACGGCGCAGCCCAAGCCTGCCGGCGTGCCGCCGCTGCAGGTGCGCGCGGGATACGAGGCCGTGCAGAACGTGCGCGACACGCCCCTCGAGCCTGCCAGTCTCCTGCAGCACGCGACCGCAGCGTTGCGTTCCGCCCGCGCCGGGGTCGACGGCAAACAGTTTCGGCGCTACGAGAGCGGCGCCGGGTGAACCCGTCCATGGCCCAGATCAAGTTCACGCTCAAGTGCCCGCAGTGCGGGAGTACACGATTCAAGGCCACCACTCGGAAGCCGGGGCCCAACGATCCTGTGACCTGCGCCCAGTGCGGCACTGTTCTCGACCTTGCCGCGGAGAAGAAGCGCCTCGAGGAAGAAGCGCGCGCTGCGGCCGAGGAGCGACTGCGGGACCAGTCCTAGGACCTTGGCCGAGCCCTTGGTGTTGCTGCTCGGCGGCCTCATCGCGCTCGCCCTCAGTGCCATCCATGCGTACGATCCCACGACGTGGGTTCTCGAAGTCGCGCCCATCCTCATCGGCGCTCCCCTGCTCGTCGCCACAGCTCGGCGGTTTCCGCTGACGCCGCTGATCTACCGCCTCATCTTTCTTCACGCCGTCATTCTCATGATCGGCGGTCACTACACGTACGCACGGGTGCCGCTTGGGTCCTGGGCCCAGCACGTGTTCGGCCTCGCGCGAAACGACTATGACCGCCTGGGCCACTTTGCCCAGGGGTTCGTGCCCTCCATGATCTGCCGGGAGATCCTGCTGCGCCGCACACCGCTTCAGCGCGGCCCGTGGCTGTTCTTTCTCACGGTGAGCGTGGCGCTGGCCATCAGCGCCTGTTACGAGTTCGTCGAGTGGTGGACCGCGCTTGCCGGGGGCAAGGCGGCGACGGATTTCCTCGGGACGCAAGGCGACGTGTGGGACACACAGTGGGACATGTTCGTGGCTCTCGTGGGAGCCTGCTGCGCTCAGCTGTTGCTGGCGCGCCGCCACGATCGCGAGCTAGCCAGGCTCTTGGGTGCCGGGTAACAACGCTAGCCCCGCGACTGCGAGACACCCGGAAGTATGCGACTCTATTGACAACACCGGCTCCGACACCTATAGATGTGCCCCACGCTCCGGCGGGGATTCCTTGATGACCGTCAAGTGTCGAACCCTGCTCATGGCCCTCACCTGTCGCGCCCCGCGCCGTTCTCCCTCGGTTGCGGGCCTTTTGTTGCTGGCGCTGGTCCTCGCCGCCTGCGACCCCAAGACTCCGGCACCGTTCGCGCCGGAGCCCTGCCTGATCCCCTCGGCGCTGGTTGAGGTAGTCCAACCCCAGTCGTTCACACCCACGGCGCTCCGCCCCGCGCTGCTGCATGCCGCCGGTCCGATGACTTCGGCCCTCGGTACGGGAGCGAGCGCGGACACGCTC
>QHVD01000105.1:17263-18423 GCA_003222235.1 Gemmatimonadota bacterium
GGACGCGCTCTCCGAGTTGCCGGACACGCCGGAGACGCTGCCGGACAGGGACGGTATCCGCCTCATCCTCGCCCTGGCGGCCCGTGCCCTGGAAGCAGCGGCGCTGGCGACGTGAACAGGCCGGACGCGGAGGGCCGGTGAGCGCAGGCGCTTTCGCCCGAAGCGTGAGCTTCGCAGGCGCACTCACGCTATGCGCGGTGCGTGGGGCGATTCCTCAGGAGACATGCCGGCGCACCTCCCTGGTGCATCCCGGTTGGGCCGCATTCCACGTCGGCCGGACATCCACGTCCGGTACGATACTCGGGGCCCAGGTTGGCGAGCGGTCCGTCAATGGGGTGGGCATAGCCGCCGACGTGGAAATCGCGCGCTTCACGGACGCGGAAGCCGCGCAATTCAACCAAGGATATTCCGATCTGTGGAGCTTCCGGATCGGCGGCGCCTACCTGCTGAGACAGGTGCCGACTCCCGTCGCCGTGTGCCTGACGGCGTCGGTCGAGTATGAGAGACTCGGAGATCTTCGCATCCTTTCCGTCCCCGCCGGCATCGCCTTGGGCCAGGAATTAGCGCTGTCCTCGGGAGCGTGGCACGCGGTACCGCTGCTGGAACCGCGCATCGCCTTCTGGCGCGGCTCAGTGCGCGATTTCACAAGCGTGCGGCCCGTATTCAGCGTCCGCGGCAGCACGATGTTCCGGTCGGGGGACCTGTTCGTTGGTCCCATCGTTGATTGGGCGGCGACCGGGTACCCCAGATGGGTGGCGCGGGTTCGGTTCGGTGGTACCGCGTTCTAAGATGACTCGACTGCAAAGCGGGGCTCGCGCGCTCTGCCAGGTCTCGAGGCCGATCCTTGGCGTGCTGTGCGTGCTCACCGTACCCGCAGGCGTCGCAGCCCAGACTGCGTCGGACACGCTGCTCGCTTGCTATGTGCCGGCGAGCGGAACGGTCTACCGCATCCGCCAGCCTGGACTCGCAACCTCTTGTCTGGCTACGAATCACGTCATGTTCAGTTGGGCGGGGAGTGGCCCACCGGGTGCGGCGGGGCCGACGGGTCCCCAGGGTCCATCGGGGCAAACGGGACCTACCGGTATCACCGGCCCGACGGGCCCTCAGGGTGCATCCGGCCCCACCGGGTCCCAGGGCGGCACCGGTCCGGCCGGTTCGGC
>QHVD01000106.1:0-1237 GCA_003222235.1 Gemmatimonadota bacterium
CGGTCGTGCCGCGTCCGGGCGCGCTGGAAATCTCGAGCGTCCCGCCGACCCTGCGGGCCCGCTCGCGCATGCCGACGATCCCCCAGTGTCCGCCGTCGGCGGCCGCCTCGGCCTTTGGCCCTTGCAGACCGGGGCCGTCGTCACGCACTGACAAGCGCACCGCAGCCGGTTCATAGACCAGGTCGATCACCACTACGCGTGGATCCGCATGCTTCACCGCGTTCGTCACGGCCTCACGGGCGATCCGGAGGACCGCCGTCTCGACCGCAGGTGCGAGCCGCTGGCTGTCGCCGCTGACGACGAAGCGGAGGTCGGTCTGCCCGGCGTCCACGACGCGCCGCACTGAGTGTTCGAGCGCATCCGGGAGATCGTGCTCACCAAGCTCCGGGGCACGCATGTCCCACACCATATGGCGCGCCTCACGGAGCGTGGCATCGGCGAGGGACAGCGCTCGAGCGAGGGCGGCCGCATCGTCGCGGCCCTCTGCGAGCGAGCGCTGTAAGACTGCCTGGAGCTGGAGCGTGACGCCGGTGAAGCCCTGCATCAGGGTGTCGTGCAGCTCGCTCGCCAAGCGCGTGCGCTCGAAGACCGTGGCTTCCTCGGCCCGCTTCCGCTCGATGACCTGACCGATCTGGCTCCCGATCGCGCACATCGCGGCCAGTTGTTCCCGGTCCGGGGCCCGCACGCGGCGGGAAAAGAACTCCACGACACCGAGGGTTTCGCCGCCGAGCAGAACGGGGAACGCCGTCGCGGCACGGAGTCCTGCCCTGGACGCGAATGCCGCTCGGGATGCTTCGCCGCTCTGCCAGACCTGCCCGAGCACGCCGCGGCCGCGCGTGAAGGTTGTTTCACGACAGGTCTCGTCGAACTCCCGAGAGAGCACGTCCGGCCCGTGCCAGATGCCCTGGCAACGCAGTAAGTCCGCCTCGCGATCGACAATCCAGAACGCCCCCCACGCCCAATCCATGCCTTCGCCGATGGCTTGCAGCACATGGGGCGTCGCCTGCGCGAGGGTCCCCGATTCAGCCAGGGCCTGCGTGACCGCATGCTCCGTGGACAGCCGTTGCTCGGCGCGCTTGCGCTCCTGCACCTCCTTCCAGAGCGCCTTGTTGACGGCGGTCAATTGTCTGGTCCGCTCCGCAACCCGCCGCTCGAGCTGCTCCGCCTCCCGTCGTTGCTCGCCCAGGCGTCGAGCCTTCTCGAGGCCCATCGCCGCCTCGTTCGCCGCCATCCGCAG
>QHVD01000106.1:1384-1861 GCA_003222235.1 Gemmatimonadota bacterium
GCGGATTGGACACGACCACGCGCAAGGTGGGTGCGTCGAGGGCTAGCCAGCGATCGAGCGCGAGGCCAAGGTCCCGTGGCTGAGCGGATTGATTCAGCCCTTCTGCGATCCGCGCGGCCTCGATTGGCGGGCTGCCATTCGCATCGACCAGCCGGACATAGGCGAAGTCCAAACGCAGCATGCCCAGCAACGAGTCGAGCAGCGTGTCCGCGATGCGGGAGGATTCGCGCTCGATCTCCCCAGCTCCTTGAGGCTCGCCGGCCCAAACGCGCGATATCATGGGTGGAAGACTGCACCCTCCCCCCGCGCGCCGCTAGAGGCGGGGCTTTATCGGGCTCGACGGGGCGCGCCGGCCTACTCCTTTCGGGGTAGGCGTCTCTCTCTCCCCGTCGATACAAAAAGACTCCTCTCCCGTGGAATAACGGGCGCTTCGCGTGAACACGTATGGTGTGGTCGCAGCAGGAGTTGCCCATCGTG
>QHVD01000106.1:1953-12201 GCA_003222235.1 Gemmatimonadota bacterium
GGAGCTCAAAGCGCAGCGCAAGGCGGAGCGCGCGGAGCTCAAGGTGCAGACGCGTCGGGCTCGGCGGCTCGCCGAGGCGCTCGAACCGCTTTCCATCCGCGAGCGAATTCGCAATCAGTGGGAGATCCTGGACCTGGAGCGCCGGTTTGCGGAGGACCTGGATCGCAGCGTGCGCTACGCGCTCATCGTGTTCGGCATTGTCAACACGGGGGCGGTGCTGGTCCTGACCCGCGCCAACGTCCTTGGGGGCGGGTCGGGGCCGACCGTGTGGGGCGTACGGCTGTTCGTCGGGCTGTATGCGCTGCTGGTGCTCAACACTCTGCGCGACGCGCTGCAGTCGCTGCGCCCGCGGCTCTCCGCGACACCGATCCCGAGCATCGGAATGCGCCTCGTATTCCCGCACGACACTCCCGAGACGCTGCTCTCACTCAGCCTGCTGCCGATGGGGGCGAACCGTCCGAGCGAGGAGGACTACCATAGGGCGTGGCAAGGGATCACCGGAGAAGAGCTCAGCCGGCAGCTGAGCGTGGCCTCGCTCGCCCTCAGCGGTCTCGGTGAGACCAAGCTCGTCGCGCTTCGCAGGCTGTACGCAGGGGTCGCCCTGTCGCTGATCGTGACGGCCGTCTTGATCGCCGCCGTCCTCGCGGCGTCGGCGCTCTGAGGCTTGGTCGCGACTTCGGTGACGCCGAGAACGTTGCTGGCGGCGCGCACGGCCAATACGGCGGTTCTGGCACTCCTTGCGGTTGGCGGCTCGATCAGTCGCCCGCCCCGCCGACGTGGGCCGACAGCTTCGTCGTCCTCGCGCCCGGAGCGCGCTACGCGAAGGGTGGATTGTACCGGGCGATCGCCGGCCAACATTACCGCGATCTCTGGGCGACGACGATCCGCGTCCCGGTACTCAAGCTCGACCGCTTCGCCGGGGGACTGACACCGCTGCGCGCGCACTCGGGGAGCCAGACGAAATCGCTCCGCCTGGCGGGTGGGGACGGACGCGAATACCAATTCCGCTCGGTCGACAAGGATCCCACGGCGTCGCTCGCGCCGGAGCTGCAGGGCTCGGTCGTGGCGAAGGCGCGCCGGGACGGGGTCAGCGCGTCGTTTCCGGCGGCGGCGGTCGTGGCGAGCGCCCTGCTCGAGGCCGCGGGCGTGTTGCACGCCGATCAGACCCTGGCGGTCATGCCCGACGATCCCGCCCTCGGAGAATTCCAGGCGGAGTTCAAGGGGGTCTTGGGAATGATGGAAGAGCGGCCCAGTGAGATCACCGAGGACACCGCCTCCGCGGGCGGTCCCCGCAGGGTGATCTCGCCCACGCGCCTGTTCCACCGGCTCGATGCCAGCCCCAACGACCGCGTGGATGCGCGGGCGTTCTTGCGCGCGCGGCTGATGGACATCCTCATGGGGGACCGCGACCGCCATCGTGATCAGTTCCGCTGGGCGGCGTCGACGGGTGGGGGCCCGACCTTCTGGCAGCCGATCTCGCGCGATCATGACGAGGCGTTCGTCAACCTCGACGGCCTCACGCTGGACGTGATCCGACTCTACGTCCCCCCGCTGGTGACCTTCGAGGCCGATTACCCGAAGGATTGGCGGCTCAACTGGCATGCGCGTGAGCTCGACCGGCGGTTTCTGGTAGGGTTGGGTCGCGATACCTGGGACTCCGTGGCGACCGCGCTGCAGCGGGTGCTCACGGACGCCGTGATCGAGGACGCCGTCCGCCGTATGCCTCCCGAGATGTACGCGATCGGCGGCGAGAGGTTGGCGCGTCCGTTGCGAAGCCGGCGGGACCGCCTCGTGCAGGAGGCCCTGAGGTACTACGCCTTCCTTGCCCGCGAGGTCGAGATTCACGCGACGGATGCGGCGGAGGTGGCGGAGATCACCCGGGTCGATGAGCATCGCGTCGATGTCTCCATCCGCGCCCGCAGCGACGTCCAGCCCTACTTCGTGCGCCGCTTCGACGACCGCGAAACCCGCGAGATCCGGCTGATGCTGTGGGGTGGAGACGACCACGTGGTCGTGCGCGGCAGCGCCTCCCCGGGCATCAGGCTGCGTGTCGTCGGCGGAGCAGGTGACGACGTGTTCGTGGATTCGACGCGCGCGGGCGGAGTCAAGTTCTACGACGACCAGGGACGCAGCTCCGTCGAGGCGGGCCGCCGGGTCGCCATCGATGCGCGGCCCCATAAGGAGTGGGTCGGGAGCGATCTCGACCGCTATCCTCCTCGCGAGTGGGGGACCTGGTGGCGGCCGATTCCCTGGCTGGAGGCGAATAGCGACCTGGGCGTGTTTGTCGGCGCCGGGTTCCTGCGCACGGAGTATGGCTTCCGCCGGGCGCCGTACGCCTCCCACATCCGGGGGCGGGTCGGGTATGCCACCGGCGCTCAGGCGGTCCGTGCGGATCTCGAGGGCGAGTTTCATCCGGAGAACGCCTCCCGGTTCTGGCGAATCGACCTCCTGGCATCGGGGATCGAGGTGCTTCGCTATCACGGCCTGGGGAATGACACCCCGGATGACGGCGGCGGCGACTTTTACAGAGTCAGCCAGCAAGTCTATTCACTCGAGCCCGCGCTGGTGATGCCGATCGGACGCCACGTCGCGGTGAACGCCGGTGTCGCGGCGCGGTGGTCTCACACCGGCGACAACGCGGGCAGGCTGATTGCGACGCTGCGAGACACTCTCCTCGGAGCCCGGGACTTCGGGCAGCTGGGTGGCCGCCTCGCGTTCGAGATCGACACACGCGACCGGCCCCTGAACCCGACGCGTGGCATCCACTTCTCCGCCGCCGGCCGACTTCATCCGCCCCTGTGGGATGTCCCCAGCACCTTCGGGTCCGGGGAGGCGGAAGCGGCAGCCTTCCTGTCCGCGCGGATCCTGGGGGCTCCGACCCTGGCGCTTCACGCCGGCGGCCGGAAGGTGTGGGGCACGTTCCCCTTCTTCGAGTCGGCCTTCCTCGGCGGCCGCGCGAGCCTGCCCGGGTATCACCGTAACCGCTTCGCCGGTGACGCCAGCGTGTACGGCGGCGCGGAGCTGCGGGTCTCCGTCGCGCGCACCTACCTGGCGCTCCCCGCGGTGTGGGGACTGTTCGGAACCGCCGACGCCGGTCGCGTCTATGTGAACGGGGCATCGCCCGGCGGCTGGCATCCCAGCGGCGGCGGTGGCGTGTGGCTCGGGTTCCTCGATCCAGGGAACACGGTGTCGCTCGGCATCACGTCCACGCGCGAGGGACGGTTGCTTCAGGCGGGTGTCGGCTTTGGATTCTGAGAGGCGACGCCCGCGCGGAGAAGTTGAGCGACGCGGACATGGCTACCTCATTCTGGGTATGTCGGTGACACAGATACGACGTATCATCCTCGCTATGACCGCGCCGTCGCCGATCACGATCCTCACGGCGGATGATCACCCGCTCATCCGCTCGGGGCTCGCGGCCGTGATGAGTACCGAGGCGGACTTGCGGGTCGTGGCGGAGGCCGCCAACGGGGAGGAAGCCCTCGAGCAGTACCGAGCGCATCGCCCCGACGTGGTCCTGATGGATCTGCGCATGCCGGTGATGGATGGGCTGTCCGCGACGAAGGCGATCCTGGCCGAGTTTCCCGACGCGAAGATCATCGCGCTGACGACCTACGACGGCGACGAGGACGTCCATCGCGCGCTCGCGGCCGGGGCCCAGGGGTATCTGCTGAAAGACATGTTGCGCACCGAGGTCTTGAGTGCGGTGCGCAGCGTGCACCGCGGCCAACGCGGGATTCCGCCGGCGGTCGCGGCGAGACTGGCCGAGCATACGCCCCGCGTCGCGCTGACCCCGCGCGAGACCGAAGTCCTTCAGCTCGTGGCACAGGGGCTGAGCAACGTGCAGGTCGCCGCGCGCATCGGCCGAACCGAAGGCACCGTCAAGGTGCACCTCAAGAATATCCTGGAGAAGCTCGACGCCGACGACCGGACCGGAGCGGTCACGACTGCGCTGCAGCGCGGCTTCATCCGGCTCGACTGACCGCGGCGGCAAACTGGATAGGGCCCATGGCACCTGATGCGGTCGTGCGCACGAGACGTTCCCTCCGAACAGCGGTATGGGCAGTCGGCGGTGGGGGGCTGCTGTTGGGTGGTTGGGCGTGTCAGCGGGCCGCCCCCGCCGCCCCTCCTCCTCCGGAGGTCTCGGTGCTGGCCATCGCCCCGGAGACGGTCTCGGCGCGCTACGAGTTCGTGGGACAGGCCGCGGCGTCGCGTCGCGTCGAGGTGCGCGCCCAGGTCGCCGGGGTCATCATCGCGCGTCCCTACGGCGAAGGCACGGACGTCCCGAAGGGCGCCCTGCTCTTCCAGATCGACCCCACGACGTACGAGGCGGCCTACCGGAGCGCCCAGGCGCAGCTCGCGGACGCCACTGCCCGATTCGCGAACGCCGAGCGCAACCTGGTGCGCCTCAAGGCGCTGCTTGGCTCGCGCGCCGTGGCCCAAAAGGACGTAGATGACGCCGAGACGGCCTTCGATCAGGCGCGCGCCGCGGTCCAGGCGGCGCAGGCGGCAGTGGATCGCGCGAAGAAGGAGTACGATGACACCTTCATCCGCGCGGAGATTGCCGGCCGCGCCGGCCGGGCGCTGCTGGACCTGGGCGCCCGAGTGACGGGCCCGAGCGACCTGCTCACGACGGTGGAGCAGATCGATCCCATCTACGTGAACTTCAGCCCGTCCGACCAGGAGGTGCTGCGCTGGCGGCGGGACATCGCGACGCACCGGTTGCTCGTGCCGGCCAGCGTGCTCCCCGTGCAAGTGACGCTCGCCGACGGCAGCCTCTTTCCCGGCACCGGCCTCCTCAATTTCGTCGACCTTGCCCTGCAGCCCGTGACCGGGACCCTCTCGCTCCGCGCGGAGTTCCGGAATCCGCAGCACGTGTTGCTGCCGGGCCAGTTCGTGCGGGTACGGTTGGTGGGCCTCAAGCGCCCGGGGGCGATCCTCGTGCCCCAGCGCGCCGTCCAGCGGGGCCTCGGCGGAGCGTTCGTCTACGTGCTGGGCGACGGCAACAAGGTGGCGGCGCGGGACGTGGTCGCGACGTCCTGGGAGGGCGGGGCGTGGCTGATCGACCAGGGCCTCAAGACGGGCGACCGCGTGCTGGTGGATGGTGTCCAGAAGGTCGCCCCCGGACAGCGAGCCACGCCGGTGGCGTACCGGCCCGCCGCGGACACGAGCGCGGCAGCGGCGGGGGATAGCGCCGTGATCGCCGCGCCGTCGGCGCCGCCCAAGATCAAGGTCGGCCCGTGAGCGCCGCGCCCGAGATCCGCAATCTCTTCATCCGGCGGCCGATCTTCTCGGCTGTCATCTCGATCGCGATCGTGCTGCTCGGGGCGTTCTCCCTCGGTACGCTCCCGGTGAACCGGTACCCACCCCTCACGCCGCCCGCGGTGCAGGTGCAGGCCGTCTACCCCGGGGCGACCGCGCAGGACGTCGCCGAGGCGGTCGCGGCCCCGATCGAGCAACAGCTGTCCGGGCTCCAGGGACTGCTCTACTTCCGTTCGTCGAACTCGAGCGACGGGACCATGAACCTGTCGGTCTACTTCGACATCTCGCGGAATCAGGACCTGGCGGCCGTCGACGTCCAGAACCAAATCGCGCTGGCCGAACCGCAGCTGCCGCAGGAGGTCGTGCGCAACGGGATTACGGTCAAAAAGGCGCAGACCGACATTCTCCTCGTCGGCGCGCTGATCTCCGACGATCCGCGCTATGACGCGGAATACCTCAGCAACTACGCGAAGATCTACGTCGAGGACGAGCTCAAGCGCGTGCCCGGCGTCGGGGACGCGATCACGTTCGGGCAGCTCGAGTTCGCCATGCGCTTGAGCCTCGACCCCGATCGGATGGCGCAGCTCGGGATGACCGTCTCGGACGTCGCCGCCGCCGTGCGAGAGCAGAACGCCACGAACCCGGCCGGTCTCATCGGCGGGGAGCCCGCCCCGCGGGGCACGCAGCTGACGATCCCCGTAATCACGAGCGGGCGGCTGAAGGACGCCACCGACTTCGAGCGGATCGTCGTCCGGGGCCGGCCGGATGGCTCGCTCGTCCGGATTGCCGACATCGGCGAGGCGCGGCTTGGCGCCCGGAACTACAACCTCGCCGGGCGGCTGGACGGCGCGCCGACGGCCTTCTTCCTCGTCTATCTCCGGCCCGGCGCGAACGCGCTCGACGTGAAGGGCGCGGTCATGGCCCGCATGGCCGAGCTGGCCAAGAGCTTCCCCCAAGGCGTGCAGTGGATCGTCCCGTTCGACACCACGCCCTTTATCACCGCGTCGATCACGGAGGTGGTGAAGACGCTGTTCGCGGCGCTCGTGCTCGTGACGCTCGTCGTGTTCGTGTTCTTGCAGAACTGGCGGGCGACGCTCATCCCGGTGCTCGCCGTCCCCGTATCGGTCATCGGCGCCTTCTTCGGCATGCGCGTCCTCGGCTTCACCGTCAATCTGCTCACGCTGTTCGGCCTCGTGCTCGCGATCGGCATCGTGGTGGACGACGCGATCGTCGTCATCGAGAACGTGGAGCGGATCATGGCCGCCGAGCGCGTGTCGCCCGCGGTCGCCGCCGACCGGGCGATGCGCCAGGTGAGCGGGGCGTTGATCGCCATCGTGCTCGTGCTGTGCGCCGTTTTCGTTCCGGTTGCCTTCCTCGGCGGCATCACCGGCCTCATGTATCGCCAGTTCGCGATCACGATCGCGGTGGCGGTCGTGTTGTCGGGCATCGTGGCGCTGACGCTGACCCCGGCGCTGTGCGCGGCGCTGCTGCGTCTCGAGGACGTGGAGAGAGGGCGCGAGGGGGTGAGGTCCCTGGCCGGCCGGTTCTTCGCCCGGTTCAACCGGGGCTTCCAGGCGGCGACCGAGCGCTACCTCGGGGCCGCCGGCCTGGTGATCGACCGCCCCCGCACCTTCTTTGCCTGCTTCGGGGTCATCGTCGCCCTGGTGCTCGTCCTCGTACGCGTCGTGCCGGGCGGGTTCATTCCGACCGAGGACAAGGGCTATTTCGCGATCTTCGTCGAGCTGCCGGACGCCGCGTCGCGCCAGCGTACCGACGCGGTCGTGCAGGACATCCAGGCCTTCCTGAAGCGACAGCCGGCGATCCGGCACTCCGTCGCGCTGGTCGGACTGAACTTCATCCAAAACGCGAACCAGACGAACGCCGCCACGATCTTCGTCGCCTTGAAGCCCTGGGACGAACGGTCCGCCCGGCAGGACCAGCTCAACGCGGTGCTGGGCGCCGTGAACGGCTATCTGTTCCGCTTGCAGGAGGCGCGGGCGTTCGCCTTCAATCTCCCGGAGATCCCGGGGCTCGGCACGACGGCGGGCCTCGAGATGAACCTCCAGGACCGGTCCGTGAACGACATCGTGCGGTTCGCCGGGCTCGCGGGCAGTTTCGCGCGCGACGCGAACGCGCTGCCCGACCTGCGGAGCGTGACCCCGAACATTCGGGTGAACGTGCCGCAGCTGTTCGTCCAGGTGGACCGGGAGAAGGTGAAAGCGCTGGGGGTTTCCCTCACGGACCTGTACCAGACGCTCCAGGCGTTTCTGTCCACGCTCTACATCAACGACTTCAACCTGTACGGGAAGACCTACCGGGTGCAGCTCGAGGCGCAGGCGCGGTTCCGCCAGACGCCGGAGGACATCGGCCGCCTCCACGTGCGCGGCCCCGATCAGCAGATGGTCCCCGTGTCTGCGCTCACCCGGACGGAGTTCCGCGGAGGCGCCAGCATCATCACCCGGTTCAACGGGTTCACCTCCGCGCTCGTCACCGGGAGCCCGGGGCCGGGCAAGAGCTCGGGCCAGATGCTCGACGCCGCCGAGACCCTGGCGCGCGACCGCTACGGCCCCCAGGGGCTGGGCTACGCTTTCAGCGGACAGTCCTATCAGGAGCGGGCTTCGAGCGGGCAGGGAGGGCTCGTGTTCGGGCTCGGGCTCATCATGGTGTTCCTGGTGCTCGCCGCCCAGTATGAGAGCTGGTCGATTCCGTTCGCGGTGCTCCTGGGCGTGCCGTTCGGCGTGCTGGGCGCGCTGTTGGGCGTCTGGCTGCGCGGCATGCCGAACGACGTGTACGTCCAGATCGGTCTGATCGTCGTGGTCGGCCTGGCCGCGAAGAACGCGATTCTGATCGTCGCGTTCGCGACGGAGCTGCGCGCCGAGGGCCGCACGATCCGCGAAGCCGCCATCGAAGCGGGGCGGGAGCGGCTGCGGCCGATTCTCATGACGTCGTTCGCGTTCATCCTGGGGGTCGCGCCGCTGCTCGTTTCGAGCGGCGCGGGAGCCGCAAGCCGCCACTCGATCGGCACGAGCGTGTTTTTCGGGATGCTCGTGGCGACGACCGTCGGGGTCTTTTTCATCCCGCTGTTCTTCGCCGCGATCCGGGCGCTGAGCGAGCGGGGGCTCGTGCGGGGCGGCGCCGGGGAAGCGACCGAAGTCCCGCCCGTTCCGACTCCTGTCCCCGCGCCGGGAGACTGAGCTGCCGCCCGCCTCATCCCCCTGTCTCGCCGCCGCCGCCGCCGCCCTGATCGCCGGCTGCGCCGTGGGGCCGGGCTATCACCGGCCCGCCCTCGGTCTGCCCGACGGGTGGCGGCCGCCTGCACCATCCGAGGACTCGCTCCGGCCGTTCTTCGACTCGCTGCGCACGAGCCGCGATACGCTGCTGCCACCCGGCACGGATACGGCGCGGGTGCCGTTCACGTACGACACCAGCCGCGCCGGCCTCCGCGCGGACTCCGCCGCTCGGCTCCGCTGGGTCGAGCTGCTCGCGGATTCCGTCCTGCGGCACCTCGTGGACACCGCGCTCGAGGCAAACCGTGACGTGCGGACCGCCAGGGCAGTCATCGACGAATTCCGCGCCCAGTACCGGGCCACCCGCGGCGCGCTCTTGCCCGATCTCAGCGCCAACGGCACGGGGGGGAGAAACCAGGTCCAGTTCGGCACGTTCGGGGCGCAGACGTTCAACGTCTACAAGGCCACGGCCGACGCGCGCTGGGAAGTCGACCTCTGGGGCCGGCTGCGCCGCGCCACCCAGGCGGCCCACGCCGACCTCCTCGCCCAGGAGGAGAACCGCCGCGCGGTGGAGCTGTCACTGATCGGCGACGTGGCGACGGCGTACATCAACCTGCGCGCGTCGGATCTCGACCTCGAAATCGCGCGCCGTACGCTCGAGTCGCGGCAACAGACGCTCGCGCTCGCCCGGCAGCGACTGGAGCACGGGTTGATCTCGGAGCTCGACGTGCGGCAGTTCGAGGCCGAGGCGGCGAGCCCGGCGGCGAGCGTGGCCCAGTTCGAGCGCGCCGTGGCCCAGCAAGAGAACGCGCTGAGCGTGCTCGTCGGCCACACGCCCGCGGCGATCGCGCGGGGACGGTCGCTCACCCAGCTCGTGACCCGGATCCCGATCCCCGCCGGCGTGCCCGCCGCGTTGCTCACCGAGCGCCCCGACGTGCGGAGCGCGGCGGCGGAGCTCCGCGCCGCCACGGCACGGATCGGCGTGGCGGAAGGCGAGTGGCTGCCGGCCATCACCCTCACCGGCGAGTACGGCACCCAGAGTACCCAGTTCTCGCAGTGGTTTGGGTCGCAAACGAATATCTGGCAGGCGTTCGTAGGGGTCTCGCTCCCGCTGTTCACGGAGGGCCGGCCTGGAGGCGGTGAGCAGGTCAACATCGCGCGGGCACGCGCGCAGCAGGCCCGCGCCCGCTATGAGCAGACGGTGCTGGTGGCGCTGCGTGAGGTGGAGGACGCGCTGGTGGCGCTGCGGACGGCGCAGGACGAGACCACGGCGCAGCAACGCCAGGCGGTCGCGCTGCGCCGCGCGCTCGAGCTCGCGACGGTGCGCTATCAGAACGGCGTGTCGAGCTATTTGGACGTGCTCGACGCGCAGCGCAGCCTGTTCAGCGCCGAGCTCGCGCTCACGCAGGCCGAGCGCGACCAGCTCGTCGATGCCGTGGCGCTCTACAGGGCGGTCGGCGCCGGGTGGCCCGCCCCTCAGGACCGCGGGCCCGGACGTTAATGGTATGGGGCTTCCGAATTCGCCTTCAGTTCGAGAGGAGATCCTCATGAGCGCATCCACCGCAGCCATGCCCTCATCGACCAGCGTGTACACCACCCGCGGGTTCTGGGAAGGCTTGTGGCGCAAGAGCGGCATCGGCTTCGTTGCCTTCGCCATCATCGCGTACGTCATCTACGGCTATCAGCCACAGGTCGGCGCGCCAGCCGATGCACTCGTCGCGTTCTACGACGGCCATCGCACGCGGATCCTGATCGCTGC
>QHVD01000429.1 GCA_003222235.1 Gemmatimonadota bacterium
TTCAGCCGGCGGCCCTGCCGCCCTTCGTGCGCGTCGAGCGCTCCCTGTCCCTCGGGCTCTCGCCCCAGGTGGACACGCGCGTCGTGCGCGTGACGCCGCCCGGCTCCGCGGTCGTCCTCGAGGTGCCCCTGATCCCGGGCGAGTCGGTCGCCACGCCCGACGTCCGCATGCAGGGCGGCAAGGCGCTGGTCAGCATGGGACCGCAGGTCTCCGAGATCAGCTGGCACTCGATCCTCGACCAGACGACCTCGCTCGTGCTGCGCGCGCCAGAGGCGATGGCGTGGACGGAGATCTGGCGGCTCGATGCAAGCCCGATCTGGCACGTCGAGGTGCAGGGCATCCCGGTCGTCCATCGCCCAGCCGAGGCGAGCCCGAGGCTGCGCGAGTGGCATCCCTGGCCGGGTGAGGGCGTGACGATCGCGATCGTGCGGCCGGCCGCGGTTCCTGGTCCGACGCTCACCGTGGACCAGGCCGTGCTTGAGACGACGCCGGGCCTCCGCGCGCGGGACACCACGCTCACCCTCGAGATGCGGACGAGCCGCGGCGGGCAGCATGCGCTCACGCTGCCCGAGGGCGCGGAGCTCCAGTCGGTGTCGATCAACGGACGGATACAACCGATCCGCCAGGAGCAGCGTGTGGTGACCCTCCCGCTCGTGCCGGGCACGCAGACCGTGGCGCTCAGCTGGCGCGAGAAGATCCCCATGGGGATGGCGCTCGCCTCGCCCGACATCGCGCTCGGCGTGCCGAGCGTGAACCTCGAGACGCGCATCGCCATGCCCGCCGACCGCTGGACGCTCTTCGCCGGCGGGGCGCGACTCGGCCCGGCGGTGCTCTTCTGGCCGCTCCTCGTCGTGGTGGCGCTCGCCGCCGTCGCGCTCGGCCGCTTGCGTCTCACGCCGCTCGGCGCGCGCCACTGGTTCCTGCTCGGTGTCGGGCTGACGCAGGTGCCGCTCTACGTCGGGGCGATCGTCGCCGGCTGGCTGCTCGCGCTCGGCTGGCGGAAGGAGCGCGGCGTGACGCTCGGCGACGGTGGCTTCGACCTGCTCCAGGTGCTGCTAGCGCTCTGGACCCTGCTCGCCCTCCACGGCCTCTTCGCCGCCATCCAGCACGGGCTCCTCGGCCTGCCCGACATGCAGATCGCGGGCAACGGCTCGACCGCGGCCCTGCTGCGCTGGTACCACGACCGCGCGGGCGCGACGCTGCCGCGCACCTGGGTCGTCTCCGTTCCGCTGCTGGTCTACCGCCTGGCGATGCTCGGCTGGGCGCTCTGGATCGCGTGGGCGGTGCTCTGGTGGCTCCGCTGGGGTTGGGCGTGCTTCAGCGAGGGCGGCCGGTGGCGCCGGCTGCGCGTGGGATGGCGCTGGCGGCGGCCCGTCGCGCCCGGGGCGGGCGCGTCGGCGGAGCCCGCTACACCTCGACCTTGACGCCGCGCCAGAACGCTACGTGCCCCTTGATGTTCCGCGCCGCCTCCTTCGGCTCCGGGTAGTACCAGGCGGCGTCGCGGTTGGATTCGCCGTTCACCACCACGTCGTAGTAGCTCGCGATCCCCTTCCACGGGCAGGTCGTGTGCGTGGCGCTCGGCTTCAGATACTCACGTTTCACCGCGTCGAGCGGGAAGTACTGGTTCCCCTCCACGACCTCGCAGCGATCGCTCTCGGCGAGCACGGTGCCGTTCCAGATCGCCTTCGGCATGTTCTCTCCTTTCAAGGACTTACACTGGATTCTAGCCTACGGTTCGAGTTCATCCAGTCGCTCCCGAGAAGGGGTCAGATTCAGTCGTTTGCTACCACTTGCCGGCACCAGCAGCCGATTGACCGCCCGGTGGGCCGGTCGGAGCCACTTGCCGTACAGGTCCACAGTCATCGTGATGCTGGCGTGCCCGAGTTGCTGCTGGACGTACTGGATGATCCTACCGCAACCACTACCGCCGGTACTTCTCGGGGCTTGCGGACGTGAAGGTGCGCCGGCTCGACAGGCAGACCATCGAGGCGCTCTTGATCCACCTCTTGACCGAGCGCGGACTCAAGAAGATCACCAAGGTTCGCTCCTTGGTGCCGGTTGCCGCGACCAGCTTCAGCCACTCATCGAAGAACTTGCCCACCGTGATGTTGGGGTCCATCGTCGGTACGGCACGAGTGCGACCCTCCCGAAGCTTCTTCCCCTACACACACAAGGATGCGGGTTTCTCGTTCACCGCCATCGCGGGACATCATCGGCTCACCGAGCGCGGGCGGGCCGCGAACCCTACCACGGTCGAGGTTGACAGACCGCCTT
>QHVD01000430.1 GCA_003222235.1 Gemmatimonadota bacterium
GGTGCCCCACCGCCCGTACGAGATGCTCCCGCGGTCGACGTCCGGGATCGCGTTCTTGAGGAGATCGAGATCCTCCTCCACCAGGCTGATTCGCCGTCCCTGCCCCAGCCCGGCGAACGGCTTGCTCGTTTCACCGCCGTACACCATGAAGATCCGTTCGCCGGCGCCCAGCAGGCCATCGCGAACGGTGCGTTTCAGTCCCTCACCGAACGCCAGCAGCAGCACGACCGCGAGCGTCCCCCAGGTCACCGCAAAGAACGTGAGGAAGGCCCGGGTGCGCTGCGCCCTCAGGTCGCCGATGAATTCCTGCAGGAGAATGTAGAACATGGGGTCGGGGCGCTCCGGCCTGTTAGGTTCTCAGCGCTTCCACCGGATCCAACGCCGCCGCGCGCCGAGCAGGCATCAGGCCTGCGGCAAAGGCGACCGCGGCAAGTAAGACAAGCGTCGCCGCGAGCACGCTCGGAGATATGGTCGGTACGCCGACGAACTCCTTGATCGGCAACCCCCCGAGCGCGGCCACGAGCCCGAGCGAGAGGAGCAGACCGAGCGTCGCCCCCATCAGCACGATCATCAGCGCCTCGGCGAAGAACTGGCGCATGATGCGGGCCCGGGTCGCACCCACGGCGCGCCGGAGGCCGATTTCGCGCGTCCGTTCCCGCACCACGATGTACATGATGTTCGCCACCCCGATGCCGCCGACGAGCAGGGTGAAGGTCCCGACGATGGCGAAGAACATGTTGAAAGCGACGAACATCTTGCCGAAGCGGGTTTCCCATTCGCTCGTGTCCCAGAAGGCCAGGGCGTCCTTGTCCGTCGGATCGAACTTGTACCTGCGCCCCATCGTCTCGTACACCCGCCGCTCGGCCAGCTTGGTGATCTCCGGGGTCTTCGCGCGGTAGACGATGTTGTTCAGGAAGCGGTCGCCGAACAGGGCGTAGTGGGTCGTGGCCGGAATGAAGATCCGGTCCTGGTCGCGCTGCTGATAGGACGAGTTCTGCAGCTTGGGGCGCATCACGCCGACGACCGTGAATGGCGTGTCGCCCAGGAACACCTGCCGCCCGACCGGCGACTCGTCGCCGAACAGCAGCTTCGCCAGCTCGTTGCCCAGCACCGCCACCCGCCTCCGCTCGGCGACGTCCAGATCGTTGATGAACCGGCCGCCCGCCTCGGCGATGATGTTGCGCATCAAGCCGTACACCGGGAGGATGCCCGTGACGGCGGGCGACGCCGCCTTGACGCCGCGCCGGACGCGTGCGCTCCGCGTGATGAACTCCGGGCTGATCTGCTCGATCTCCGTGACCTCGCGCGCGATGATCGGTACGTCATCCGCCCGGAGGCGGATGGGGCGCCCATCACCGAAGCCGGCGAACGGCTTCGTGGTCCGTCCGCCGAAGAGAATGACGATCCGGTCGCCCAATCCGTGAAAGCGCTTCCTGGTCTGCCGCTCCAGGCCGACACCGAAGGCCAGCAGCACTACCACCGCGACCGTACCCCAGGCGATGCCGAGTACGGTGAGGAACGTGCGCAGCTTCTGCGCCCGCAGGTCGGCGAAGAACTCGCGCCACACGTCAGGTGATCTCGCGCGGCGGCGGCTCGACGATCGAGTCGGTCGGCTGCAAGCCCTCCAGCACCTCGATGTTGATGGCGTCGGAGAGGCCGGTCCGGATCGGGCGCTCCTCGGTCTTGCCGGTAGGGGTGCGGACGGTCACGAAGCTCGAGTCGTTGCGGTGGGTGATGAGCCGCTCGGGGATGTAGAGCACGCTGTCCCGGCGAGAGATGATCACCTCCGCATTGGCCGAGTAGCCTGCCCGGAGCGTCGCACCCTGCACGTCGGTCAGAACGATTTCTATCGGGAAGACCGTCGCCTGCTCCTGCTTGTGCGCCTTGAGCCAGATCTTCTCGAGCCGGCCCCTCACGCTCGCGCTGGGCAGGGCACCGATCTTGATCGTGGCCGGCATGCCCTCCTTGAGCCGGCCCACGTCGATCTCGTCCACGGTTCCCCGGAAGATCAGGTCCCGCATGGCCGCCATGCGCATCAGCACCGTGCCTGCCTGGTACGGCGTCAGCGGCACCACGGGATCGCCGATCTCGATGGAGTCCTCGAGGATGTACCCGTCGATGGGGGCGCGGACCACCGTCTCGACCTGCTTGCCGCCGGTCAGCACCTTACCGCCTTCCTGCAGCGCCAGCCGCTCTTGCGCCAGCGAGAGCTGATTGCGCGACTCGTCCACCCGTTGCTGGGCGACCTCGAGATCGGAGGGGGAAAGCAGGTTCCTGTTGCGCAGCTCCTGCTGGCGGGCCAACTCGCGCTCCAGGTTCTTGAGCTCGATCTCGCGCAGCTCGACGTTGCGGCGGAGCTCCACCATCTCCAGCGGCGTCGGGTTCGGTGAGATCTCCAGCAGCGGCTGGCCCCGCTTGACGAAGTCACCGACTGCGGCGAAGCGCTTTCGGACCACGCCCGCAAGGATGGATTTAACGCTGACCTCGACCCGGGGCTCGATGGTGCCGACGGCGAGGGCTT
>QHVD01000107.1:0-984 GCA_003222235.1 Gemmatimonadota bacterium
TGGTGGGATCGGTGATACCGGGGACCGAGATGAGGAACTTGAGGAGGAACTCGGTCTCCATCAGGGGGCGGTCCCACTGCATCGGCTCCTTCAGGTCGCCGATCAGCTCGTCCACCAAGCGCTCGAGCGCCGCCTCGATCATCCGCAGCGCCTCGGCCTTCAGCTCTTCCCCGCCCTCAAGGGCGAACAGGCGCAGCGAGTAGATCACCTCGCGCTGGTTGTTCATGACGTCGTCGAACTGGAGCAGCCGCTTGCGCGCCTGGAAGTTCTGATACTCGACGCGCTTTTGGGCCTGCCCGATGGCGCCCGTCACCCAGGGGTGGGTGATGACCTCGCCCTCCTCGGCGCCCGTGCGGTCCATCCAGCGCGCGATGCGGTCCGACCCGAAGAGCCGCATCAAGTCGTCCTCCAGCGACAGGAAGAACACGCTCTGGCCGGGGTCGCCCTGGCGCCCTGAGCGGCCGCGCAGCTGCCGGTCGATGCGCCGTGCCTCGTGTCGCTCGGTGCCGATGATCACGAGGCCGCAGGGCGGGTCCTCGTTGCACCCCAGCTCCTTGAGGCGGTCCGCCGTGAGATCGGGTTGCTCCACCACCTGGCCGAAGGCCGGCTCACCGCGCGCTCGGATGCCGCAGACCTGGCACTGCTTGACGCCGGGGCCGAGTTTGATGTCGGTGCCGCGGCCGGCCATGTTCGTCGCGATGGTGATCGAGCCCGCCTGCCCGGCCTGCGCGACGATCTCGGCCTCGCGCTCGTGGTACTTGGCATTCAGCACCTCGTGCCGCAGCCCGCGCCGCTTGAGCATGCGCGACAGCGTCTCCGACACGTCCACGCTCACCGTGCCCACCAGCACGGGCAGCCCGCGCTTGTGCTGGCGGTCGATCTCGTCCATGATCGCGTTGTACTTCTCGCGCCGCGTCTTGTAGACCAGGTCGTGCTGGTCGACCCGTCGCACCGCCCGGTTCGTGGGGATGACGACGACGTCGA
>QHVD01000107.1:1054-12717 GCA_003222235.1 Gemmatimonadota bacterium
TCCGGAAGTAGTTCTGGATGGTGATGGTGGCGAGGGTCTGCGTCTCCTCGCGCACGGTCACTGCTTCCTTCGCCTCAACCGCCTGGTGCAATCCGTACGACCAGCGCCGGCCCGGCATCATCCGCCCGGTGAACTCGTCCACAATGAAGACCTGCGAGTCCTGGACGACGTAGTCCACGTCCTTTTCGTAGAGGGCGTGGGCCTGGAGAAGCTTGTGGATGATGTGGAGCGTCTCGCTCTTCTGGGCGTATTCCGACTCGACGGTCCGGCGACGTTCGATCTTCTCCTTGGGCGACAGCGTCTCGTCGTGGTCGATCTCGTGCACCGCGTGCGAGATGTCCGGGACGACGAACAGCATCGGATCCTGCGGCGACAGCGTCTCGACGCCCTGCTCCGTGAGGTGGACCGAGTGGCCACGCTCGTCGAGGACGAAGTAGAGGTCCTCTTCGAGGGTTCGCATCTTCTGGTCCCGCGCGGGGAGCTTGCGGTCAGCGAGGTGGTCGAGCTCGACGCGCTGCACCAGCTGTTTCACGCCGGGCTCCTGCAGCAACTTCATCAACTTCTTGTTCTTCGGCATGCCGAGTTGCGCCTTGTAGAGCAGCAGCGCGCCGTCGTAGGCGGTTTTCTCGTCGGCGATCAGGGGCTCCGCCCTGGCGAGGAGGTCGTTCACCACCCCCGTCTGCTTTGTAGGCCGCGTATTTCTCGTCCGACTCCGTTCCGACCGGGCCCGAGATGATGAGCGGCGTACGCGCCTCGTCCACGAGGATCGAATCCACCTCGTCGATGATGGCGTAGAAGTGGCCCCGCTGGACCCGCTGGTCGAGCGAGAACACCATGTTGTCGCGCAGGTAGTCGAAGCCGAACTCGTTGTTGGTGCCGTACGTGATGTCGCACTGGTAGGCCGCGCGGCGCTCCGGGGACGACGGGTCCGTATCGTCGATGCAGCCGACGGTCAGGCCGAGCCACTGGAACACGTGGCCCATCCACTGCGAGTCGCGCCGCGCTAGGTAATTGTTGACGGTGACGAGATGCACGCCCCGGCCCGCCAGGGCGTTGAGGTAGAGCGGCAGCGTGGCCACGAGGGTCTTCCCCTCGCCCGTCGCCATCTCGGCGATCTTCCCTTCGTGCAAGACGATCCCGCCGATGAGCTGCACATCGTAGGGCACCATGTCCCACGTCAGCTCGTGGCCGGTGACGACGACCTGCGTGCCCAGCAGCCGCCGGCACGCGTCGCGCACGGTGGCGAACACCTCCGGGAGGATGGCATCGAGGACGCGCTGCACCTCCTTCGCGTGCGCCGCCTCGGCCTTGGCCAGTTGATCGGTGAGCTTGAGTCGCTCCTCGGCGTCCGGGCAGTCGTGCTTCGCCTGCTTGAGGCGCTCCACCTCGGCCGCGAGCATGCCCGTCCGCTCCCCGATGATGCGGCGGAACTTCTCGGTCTGGGCCCGCACCTCGGCGTCGGACAACCCCTTCAGGCGCTCCTCGTGCGCATGAATCGCATCCACGATGGGCCGGATGCGCTTCATCTCGCGCCGGAAGCGCGTACCCACAACCTTGGTGACCAGCGTCTTCAGCATCGGTCCTCTAACGATACAACCCGTTGGCCGCGATGTACTCGCGCACCGCCTCGGGCACGAGATACCGGATCGACCGGCCCCGCGCCACCCGCTCTCGGATCATGCTCGCCGAGACGTCGATGGCCGGCGCCTCGACCACCCGGGTGATCGCGGGATGGCGCGGCAGGGACGCTCCCGGTCGGGCGCAGACGACGACGTCCGCAAGCGCCGGGAGCGCTTCGACCTCGAACCAGCTCGACAGGTCCCGGGCCGCATCCGCCCCGAGCAGCAAGGCGAACCGGTTCCCGGGCTCCCGCTCCGCCAACGCCCGGAGCGTGCGGACCGTGTACGACGGGGCGGGCAGGTCCAGCTCAATGCGCTCGACGCGGAACCGCGGGTTCCCCGTCACGGCCAGGCCGAGCATCCCGGCGCGCTGCTCCGGCGCGGCGAGATGCACGGCCCGCTTGAAGGGCTGCTCGCGGGCCGGGAGGAACCGCACGGCCAGCTGCAAAGCCTCTCCGACCGCTTCCGCGACGACCAGATGTCCGATGTGCACGGGATCGAAGGACCCGCCGAACAGGGCCTCCACGCGCGCGTCAGGACGGGCTCGCCGCGCTCGAGTCGGACGGAGTGCCGCGACAACTGCGGTCGAGCCCGTCCGCCCGAGGAAAAAACCGCCGCAGGTGGGCACAGGTTTCCTTCAGCTCGTCCGCGTAGCCGATGGCGCGGTAGCTGTCGGCCAGCCGCAGCAGCGCGTCGCTCACCTTCGGGGTCCCCGGATAGCCCGCGATCACGTCCTTGAAGTAGATGATCGCCGAGTCGTAGGCCCGCCGCCTGAAATAAAACATCCCGGCCTTGTAGGACTTCTCGGCGAACCACTCCTTCAGCTGTCGCACGTGCAGCTGCGCCCGCGCCGCGGCCTCGCTGTCGGGATAGCGCCCGGCGAGCTCCTGGTAGATCGCGAGGGCCGTCTCGCCGTACGAGGGGTCCAGGTCCGGGCTCCGCCACAGCCGCAGGTTCGCGTCCCCCGCCCGCAGCAGAGCGAGCGGCGCGTACGCACTGTTCGGATACTGGTCGGCCACCTGGCGGAACTCGTGCGCCGCCTGCACCCGATCGCCGGTCTGGAAGTAGCACTCGGCGAGGTCGTAGCGCACCTCGGCCATCTCCGGCTGTGTCGGGCTGAGCTGGAAGGTGAGGCGCTTGAGCGCCACCGTGGCATGCGCGAAGTCACCGTGGCGAAACTGCCGCCGGGCCCGCGCGAGCTCCGCCTGCGCATCCGGCGCGCCCGCCCCGGGAGGCGCGTGGTGACAGGCCACGAGTGCGAGCACTCCGATGGGCCAGCAGCGCTGCCTGACCGTCATGGCCCGGCTTTCCCGAGCGCCTTGATCTTGTCCTGGGCCCGCTGCGCGATCGTGTCGCCGGGCGCGCCGCCCACGATCGCCTGCTGGTAGCTCTCGACCGCGCCGGTCACGTCCCCCTGCGCCAGCTTCACGTCGCCCAGGCCGAGGAACGCGCCCCGCACGACGTCGGGGGGCGAGCCCGGGGCCGTCGCGCGCCGGAACCAGTCCTCTGCGTCGGCAGGCTTGCCACTGTCGAGCAGCCGCTGACCCGCGATCAGCGCACAGAGGCCCAGGCCTTCCCGCGCGCCATCCACGACAACGGGGGCACGCTGGCGCCGGATCACGGCCTCGAAGACGAGCACCGCCGTGCTGCACGCCCGCGCTCGCATCGCGGCCATCCCGTACAGGAACAGGAGCGAGTCGGCGCTGCGTCCGTCGCTCGCCGCCGCCACCGCGCTCGGTAGCAGCGCCAGGGCCTCCAGCGTGTCGCCGCGGTCGGCGGCGTCGAGCGCCACCAGGCGAACATACTTCCCCAAGGGCCGTTGCGGCGCCACGGCGTGCAGGCCCGCGAGCGCCGCCGTGACCGCAGTACGGTCGTTCGCCGCGAGCGCGGCGCCCGCCACCCGCTCCAAGCCGTCGGCCGCCTCCCCGGCGCGCGAGCGGTCCGCGGCGGCCAACGCGACGTATTCGGCCGCGGCCAGCGCATGGTCTCCCGTATGGAAGGCGGCGCTCGCCAACTTGGCGTGTAAGTCCGCGCTCGGGTTAGCCCTGAGACCCAGTTGATACTCGGCCAGCGCGTTGCGGTAGGCGCCGGCCGCGTACTCCCGGTCGCCCAGCACCTCGTGGTCGGCGGCGCTGCGCGTGCACGCCAGCGCCAGCGCGAGCCACAGCGTTCCCGATCGCCTCACGGCTTCTGCTCGCGACCTCCCCCACGCTTGACGGCCGGCGGCGCGGGCGGCGGTTCGGCCCCGGACGGGGTGCCGGCCGGCGCGGCGGGGGAGGCAGGGGGCGCAGGTGGGGCGCTGACGTCGGTGCGATCCAGCAGGGCGAGATACGCTTCGATCCGCGGATCTTCCGGCCGCCGCTCCCGGAGCTCCTCCCAGACCGCGCGCGCGGCGAGCCCGTCGCCCGCCAGGTAGCAGGCGAGCCCGAACATGGCGGCCGCATCGAGGTAGCTCGGCCGCGCGCGCACGATAATCTCGAAGTGCTCCCTCGCGTCCAGCGCCCGGCCGGCCTGCAGCAGAATCCGTCCCAGCTTATACCGGAGATCGTGGAACGCCGGACCGAGCGCGAGCGCCGCCTGATATTGCTCGATCGCCTGCGCCAGGCCCCCCGCTTCGAAATAGGCATCGCCCAGCGCCGCGTGCTGGTTCGCCAGCTTCGCCGCCACGTGCGCGGGGAAGCCCAGGCGCGGCTCGCCGCCGATCTCGCTCGCGCGCCGGAACGCCGCGTCGGCCTCCTCGCCGCGACCGAGCTCGTTCAGGACGATCGCCCGATGAATCAGGGCCTCGACGTAGCGCGGGTTCAGCGCCACCGCGCGGTCGAGTTGCGCGAGCGCCTGCTCGTGGCGCCCGACCAGCGAATAGGACAGTCCCAGCAGATGGTGCGCGTCGGCGAACGCCCGCCCGCTGGCCCCGACCTCCTCGAGCAGGTGGATGGCGCCGTAATAGTCCTGCAGCTCAAATCGTTCCCGCGCCTGCTCCACCAGATGCTCAGGACTGACGTCCATAGGTGGCCTCATACCAACGGACAAACTCTCCGACCCCCTCCTCGATCCCCACCTGTGGGCGATAGCCGAGCTCGCGCTCCGCGCGGTGCAGGTCGGCTGCCGTCAGTCGCACGTCGCCCGGCTGATCGGGGTGGCGCTCGATCCGAACCTCGCGCCCGAGCGTCCGGCCGATCAACTGGATCAGGTGGTCGAGCCGCACCCGCGCCCCGCCGCCGATGTTGATCGCGACGGCGACCCCGGCCTTCCGAGAGGCGGGCCGGGCGGTCCACTCCATCGCGGCCAGGACGCCGTTCACACAATCGGTAATATACGTATAGTCGCGCTCGCTCGATCCGTCGCCGTGCATCCGCACGGGCTTGTCCCGCGCGATCAGGTCGGTGAACCGATGAATCGCGAGGTCCGGGCGCTGACGCGGTCCGTACACGGTGAAGAACCGCAGGCAGACGATCGGCACCCCGTAGAGGTGAGCGAAGGCGTGCGCCATCAGCTCGCCGGCCCGCTTGCTCGCGGCGTAGGGCGAGATCGGCCACACGGCGGGAGCGTCCTCGGCGAAAGGGGCGGGGGTGGCGTCGCCGTAGACGGAGGACGACGAGCCGAAAATGACCCGGCGAATGCCCGCGCGCCGCGCGGCCTCGAACACCCGCACGGTGCCGGTGATGTTGGCCTCGGAATAGGAGGCCGGGTTCTCGAGCGAAGGCCGGACCCCCGGCTTCGCCGCGAGATGGAGCACCAGCTCCACGCCGTCGAGGTGGAGCGCGTCCCGGGCGACGTCCGCTTCGACGAACCGAAATCTCGGGCCCCGCCTCAGGGCCTCGAGGTTGCGCTCCTTCACGGCGCGCGGGTAGAAGGGGTCGAAGTTGTCGAGGCCCACGACCTCGTCGCCCCGCGCGACCAGGGCCTCGCACACGTGGGACCCGATGAACCCCGCGGCCCCCGTGACCAGGACGCGGAGGCTCATGCGGCGGTCAGGCGGCGGAAGTAGTCGATCGTGCGCCGCAGTCCCTCTTCGAGGCCGACCTTCGGCTCCCAGCCCAGGGTCTCGCGCACCCGGCCGATGTCGGGCTGGCGCACGCGGGGGTCGTCCACGGGGAGCGGCCGCTCGACGATCTCGCTCCGGCTCCCCGTGAGCTTCAGCACCAGCGCGGCGAGCTCGCGCACGGTGAACTCGTGGGGATTGCCGAGGTTGGTGGGATCTGCATCGCCCCGCTCGAACAACAGGACGATCCCGGTGACCAGGTCGTCCACGTAGCAAAAGGACCGGGTCTGGGAGCCGTCGCCGTACACGGTGAGCGGCTCGCCGTGCAGGGCCTGCACGATGAAGTTCGACACCACACGGCCGTCGTTCGGGCGCATGCGGGGGCCGTAGGTATTGAAGATCCGGACGATGCGGGTGTCGAGGCCATGATAGCGGTGATAGGCCATCGTCAATGCCTCGGCGAACCGCTTGGCTTCGTCGTAGACGCCGCGCGGGCCGACCGGATTGACGTTGCCCCAATAGCTCTCGGGCTGGGGATGCACCAGGGGGTCGCCGTACACCTCCGACGTCGAGGCGAGCAGGAAGCGCGCGCCTTTCGCCTTCGCGAGTCCCAGCGCCTTGTGAGTGCCGAGCGAGCCGACCTTTAAGGTCGGGATGGGGTGCTCGAGGTAGTCCACCGGGCTCGCCGGGCTCGCGAAATGCAGGACGGCGTCCAGGGGCCCCTCGAGCTCGATGAAGTTCGTGACGTCGTGGAGGACCAACTGGAAGTCGGGGTGGCTCCGCAGGTGGGCGAGATTGGCCGAGTTCCCCGTGAGGAAGTTGTCCATCCCGACCACCCTGTAGCCCTGGGCCAGGAGGCGGTCACACAGGTGCGAGCCAAGGAACCCCGCCGCGCCCGTTACGAGGACGCGCATGCCACGGGGCGGCCGATGCTGTCATAGGTGAAGCCGAGGCGGGTGAGGCGAACCGGGTCGTAGAGGTTTCGCCCGTCGACGATCAGGGGTCGCACCAGCAGTCGTTTGATCCGGTCGAAGTCGGGGTTGCGGTACTCGAGCCATTCGGTGACGATGACCAACGCGGCGGCGCCGTCGACGGCTTCGTAGGCATGGGCGGCGTAGGTGACGCGGTCGCCGAGGTGTCGCCGGGCGCTCGCCACAGCAGCCGGGTCGTGCACCCGCACCGTGGCGCCGGCCGACAGCAGCGCCTCCACGAGGACGAGCGCCGGGCTCTCGCGCACGTCGTCGGTCTCCGCTTTGAACGCGAGCCCCCACACGGCGACGGCGGTCCCGGCCAGCTTGCCGTCGAAGTGCCGCTCCACCTTCTCGAACAGCAGGCGCTTCTGCCGCTCGTTCGCCGCCTCCACCGACTCGAGGATGTCGAACCGCATGCCGTTCAACTCCGCCGTGCGCAGCAGGGCCTTGACGTCCTTCGGGAAGCACGAGCCGCCGTACCCGGGTCCGGGGAACAGGAACGCCGGCCCGATCCGCCGGTCGCTTCCGATCCCCTTGCGCACCAGGGTGACGTCGGCCCCCACGGCCTCGCACAGGCGCGCCATCTGATTCATGAACGAGATCCGGGTGGCGAGCATGGCATTGGCGGCGTACTTGGTCATCTCCGCCGAGGGGGTGTCCATGAAGATGATCGGGTTCCCGGTGCGCACGAACGGCGCGTACAGCTCGGCGAGCACGCGGCCGGCGTCCTCGGAGTCCACGCCCACGATCACCCGGTCAGGCTTCATGAAGTCGTCGACGGCCGCCCCTTCCTTGAGGAACTCGGGGTTGGAGCACACGTGGAACGAGACGCTCGTGTGCTTCGCGATCTCGGCCCGGATTCGCGCGGCGGTGCCCACGGGCACGGTGCTCTTCGTGATCACGATCTTCGGCTGATTCATGTGCTGGCCGATGGCTCGCGCCACGGCGAGGACGTGCTGGAGGTCCGCCGAGCCGTCCTCGTCCGGGGGCGTGCCGACCGCGATGACGATCACGTCGGAGCGCTCCACGGACCGGCCCACTTCGGTGGTGAATTGGAGCCGTCCCTCGCGCTGGTTCCGCACGACGAGCGGCTCGAGGCCGGGCTCGTAGATCGGCAGCCGGTTCTCCTTGAGCCCGGCGATCTTCGCGCCATCCACATCGGCGCACAGGACGTCGTTGCCGGTCTCGGCGAGGCAGGCACCTACGACGAGCCCGACATACCCCGTCCCGATGACGGCGACCTTCACCGCCGGCTATGCACCCGCGCCAGCGCGTTGCGGGTGTCCACGACGAGGCGGGCGTGCTGGGCGATGAGCTCATAGGGCACGCCCGCGTGGTCGGTCACGATGATCACGCAATCCGCCGCCCGCAGCGCCTCCGGCGCAAGCGGCACGGACACAAGGGCGATGTCCCCATCCTTCAGCGTGGGCACGTGGGGATCGTGGTACGCCACCAGCGCCCCGCGTTGCTCGAGCAGCCGGATGACGTCGAGGGCCGGGCTCTCGCGGATGTCGTCGATGTCCTTCTTGTAGGCCACACCCACGACGAGCACCCTGCTGCCGCGCGCCGCCTTCCCCTGCTCGTTGAGACGGTCCACGACGCGGACCACCCAATACTCCGGCATCGCCGCGTTGATCTCGCCCGCGAGCTCGATGAAGCGCGTGCGGTAGTTGAGCGTGCGCATCTTCCACGCGAGGTAGTGCGGGTCGAGCGGGATGCAGTGACCGCCCACGCCGGGGCCGGGCATGAACTTCATGAAGCCGAAGGGCTTCGTGGCCGCGGCGTCGATCACTTCCCACACGTCCACGCCCAGCTTGTCGCACACGATCGCCATCTCGTTGACGAGCCCGATGTTCACGCTGCGGTAGGTGTTCTCGAGAATCTTCACGAGCTCCGCCGCTTCGGTCGAGGAGACCGGGACGAGGTTTTCGATCGCGCCCTGGTAGATCGCGACCGTCACCCGCAGGCAGGTCTCCGTGATCCCGCCCACCACCTTCGGGGTGTTGCGAGTGTTCCACTTCGGGTTCCCGGGGTCCACGCGCTCGGGCGAGAAGGCGAGGAAGTAATCCTTGCCCACTTTGAGGCCGGTGCTCTCGAGCGCCGGGAGCAACAGCTCGCGGGTCGTGCCGGGGTAGGTGGTCGATTCGAGCACGATCAGCTGCCCCCGGCGCAGCGTCTGCTTGACCGAGTTGGTGGCGGCGAGCACGTAGTTGACGTCGGGGTCCTTCGTCTTGGACAGCGGCGTCGGGACGCAGATCGATACCACGTCCGGCTCGCTCAGCCGCCCGAGGTCCGTGGTGGCGGCGAATTTTTCCGCCTTGAGGAACCGGGTGACGTCCGCACTGGAAACATCCTGTATGTGCGAAGTCCCCCCGCTGAGCCCCTGCACCACCTTGTTGTTCACGTCGAAGCCGAGCACGCGGAAGCCGGCGCGGGCAAACTCCATCGCCAGGGGCAATCCCACGTATCCCAACCCGACCACCCCGATCAGGGCCGTGCGGTCCTGGGCCTTCCCGATCAGCACGTCTGCCGGCGCCGTGGCCGTCGCGGTCGTCATAGGCTCACCGGCACGCCGCCGGCCGCAAGGGAGCGGGACGCGGCGTCCAGCACCCGTACGACGCGGACTCCATCTTCCGCGGCGGCGCGCGGGGGCTCCGCACCGCGCGCCACGCGTACGAAATGGCCCAGCTCCGCCGCCAAGGGCTCCACATTGGGGATCTTGGGAATGAAGATGTCTCCTTCCCGAACCGCAAGGCTCTCCCCGTACGAGCCGTAGTCGGGCGGTCGGTCCACGCCCTTGTCGTAGATGCGCAGCTTCTCGCGCGCTTCCATGTCGTCGAAGACCACCATCTTCCTCGCCCCCACCACCGTGAGTTTGCGCTCCTTATGCGGGTCGAGCCAGGAGAGCTGGACGTGAGCGAGCGCCCCGCTCCCGAACTCCATCGTGAGGAACACGACGTCTTCGACCTTGGGCTGGAGATAGCTTTTTCCCTGGGCGGCCACCCGAACCGGCGGCTCGTTCAGCAAGTAGAGGGCCACCGATACGTCGTGCGGTCCGAAGCTCCAGAGCGCGTTTTCGTCGGCGCGGACCTGCCCCAGGTTGACCCGCAACCCATACAAATAATAAATGCGACCCAGCTCCCCGCCCTGGACCAGCGTCCGCAGCCGCTCGACCGCCGGGTGGAAAACCAGCAGGTGGCCGGCCAGGACGGGCACTTCGCGGGCCGCCGCCGCGCAGGCGACGGCCTCGGCGTCCTCGACCCGCAGGGCGAACGGCTTCTCGATGAGACACGGCTTCCCCGCCTCGATGCACTGCAGCGCCAGGCGCGCGTGGATCGCCGCCGGCGCCGCGATGATGGCGGCGTCCACCCGCCCCAACAGGTCGGCCGCCTCGGCCGTGAAGTAGACGGCCGGATATTGCGGCGCCAGCCGATCGCGGGTCTTGGCGTCGGCGTCGCACACCGCGGCGAGCTCGGCCTCGGGGAGGCCTGCCGCGGCCCGCACATGGTTCCTCCCCCATGTCCCGGCGCCGATGACCCCGAGCTTGAGGCGGCTCACCCGTAGAACCCGCGGATCGCATCGACGACGTAATCGAGCTGATCACGAGTGAGCTCGGGGTAGACCGGCAGCGAGAGCACCTCGGCCGCAGCGCGCTCGGCCTCCGGGAACTGGCCACGTCGGTAGCCCAGGTGGCTGAAGCACTGCTGGAGATGCAGCGGCACGGGGTAGTATACGGCACTGCCGATCCTTTTGCTCTTGAGGTGCGCCTGCAGCTCATCCCGCCGCTCCACGCGGAGCGTGTACTGGTGGAAGACGTGCTCGTTGCACGCGTCCACGACCGGGGTCCGCACGGCGGACACGTCCGCGAGCGCCTTCGTGTAATAACCGGCGTGCCGGCGGCGCTGGTCCGACCAGGATGCCAGGTGCGGCAGCTTCGCCAGCAGCACCGCCGCCTGCAGGCTGTCGAGGCGGGAGTTGGTGCCGACTTCGTCGTGGTGGTACTGCTTGGCGCCGCCGTGGAGGCGCAGCTTGCGCAGGCGCTCGGCGACCGCGCCGTCCGACGTCACCATCATGCCGCCGTCGCCCCAAGCACCGAGGTTCTTGCTCGGGCCATGCGCCACGCGCCGCCGATCCTGCGGCGCGCGCCGATGGCCTGGGCCGCGTCCTCGACGATCCTCAGGCCGTGACGGCCCGCCGTGGCCGTCAGCCGCTCCAGCTCGGCCATCTGTCCGTACAGGTGCACGGGGACGAGCGCCCGCGTCCGCGGCGTCACCACCGCTTCGACCGCGGCTGGCGCGACGTTGAACGTGTCGGGGTCGATCTCCGCGAACACTGGCACGCCGCCCGCGTTGTGAATCGCGCCCGCCGTGGCGAAGAAGGTGAACGGGGAAGTGATCACCTCGTCGCCGGGCTCGAGCTGCAGCGCCCGGAGCGGCAAGAGCAACGCGTCGGTCCCGCTCGCGCACGCAATCCCGTGCGCGGCGTGCGACAGGCCGGCCACCGCCGCCTCGAGCTGCCCGACGGGGGGACCCATGACGAACTGCTGCGACTCGATGACCGCCTGGAGGGCGGGGAGGACCTCGTCCTTGATGGCGCGATACTGCGCCACGAGGTCCAGCAGGGGGACGTTCACGGTGAGGGTGTCCTCCAAAGGCGGGAGCAAGTTACCCGACCCGCCGGGTCGCGGCAATCGGCCGCAGGGCGCCGTGGGACTCTTCGTAGGCGGCGCCGCACGCCGCACAGGCGGCCCGGCCGTCTGCGACGGCCAGGCGCTCCCCGCACTGGCACATCCAGCCGACGCGCCGGGCCGGCACGCCGACCATCAGGGCGTAGGGCGGAACGTCGGCGGTGACGACGGCGCCGGCGCCGACGAACGAGTATTCGCCGAGCGTCACCCCGCAAACGATCGTGGCGTTCGCACCGATCGAGGTGCCGCGCTTCACGACCGTCTGGCGGTACTCGTGCTTGCGCGACACGTGACTCCGCGGGGTTAGCACGTTCGTGAACACGCAGGACGGTCCGCAGAATACGTCGTCCTCGAGGATGACGCCCTCGTAAATCGAGACGTTGTTCTGGATCTTGACATTGTTC
>QHVD01000108.1 GCA_003222235.1 Gemmatimonadota bacterium
GGGGCAGGTGCCGTTGCAGGTGGGCGCGCTGTTCTCGCACGGGGTCTGGCAGATGCAGCCGGTGGGGGTCGAGGCGCAGGTCTGACCCACGGGGCAGGTACCGTTGCAGGTGGGTGCGCTGTTCTCGCACGGGGTCTGGCAGACGCACGTCCCGCCGACCACCACGCAGGTCTGACCGCTCGGGCAGGGGCCGTTGCAGGTCGGGAACGTCTGCTCGCAGGTCACCGGCGGAATGCAGACGTTGCCCGGGAAGGTGAGCGTGACGGGCTGCAGCGTGCCCTCGTCGATGCCGGCCGTCCGTGCCAGATCGGTCAGGGGGTTCGTGTCGCTAGCGAGCACCGTCAGGTCCGCGCTGACGCAGGTCTCGGTCGGGCCGCACGTCGGGCACATCGGCGGCCGGCACTCGATGTCCGTCATGCAGAACACGCTCGCCGTCGCGCTGCAGTGGGGATGCAAGGGCACGTTGACCGCATCGCCCGCCTGCCCGAGGACGACGGCGCACGCCCCACTCGTGGTGGCCGCGCAGTCGTCCTGCGACATGCAGAGCTGGGTCGGCGCCAGCGCGCAGTGCGGGCTCACCTGACAGACGCCCCCGCCGGCACAGTCGAAGCAGGTGCCGCTCGGACAATCGGCGCGCGTCGGACAGGGCAGCCCCGCCTCGGTGCCGCCCATGCACGTCGAGCCGATCGAGCACGAGCTACCGGTGCAGTCGTCGTTCATGATGCACATGCGGCCGGTGATGCCCGGGGCCGGGCTGAAGCGGCAGAACCCGAAGCCGGGCAGCAAGTTGGCGGTGGCGACGATCGGCGAGCGGCTCGAGATCTCGTCGGTGACGGTGTCGAGGCGGATGCGGTCCACGGGGTCGACGCTGGTCACCGTAATCGTGCAGGCGATCGGGTCGCCCACCCTGGCGATGGGAATGGGCACGCAGGACGTGCACTCCCCGCCGGGGCACTGGTCCGCGGTGGTGCACCGCAGCCCGCCGTTGGGACCGCCCACGCAGAGGGTCGCGGTGCAGATGCCGTTCGGGACGCCCACCGGGTTGTCGCAGTCGCGGTCACTCGCGCAAGACTCAGCGCCACTCGGCCCGCCCCCGGCGTTGGGCCCGCCGAGGCAGACGGTTCGCGGCGGGCAGTCGGCCGCGGTCTGACAGGTGACGCCGGCATTGACGCCGGGACAGCCCGGCGTGGTGCCCTGGAGGCACGCCCGCCGGGCGGCATTCACGCAGCTCTTCTCGATCTGCGCGCCGTGCTGCGCCCGGGCCACCGAGTGTGGTCCAACGGTGAGCACGAGGAGCGCCACGCCGAGGCTTCCACTCGTGATCCGCAAGGCTCGCGCAATGCTAGTCATGGTCTAGCACCCCTCGCCGCACTAGCTGTTACGTGTGCGAGCCTGCAATACCATGGAACGGGCACCGAGGGTCTGCTGAAAAGCACTAATCGAGACGTATCGCGTTCATTAGAGCCGCTGATTTGTGCGATAGCGCAACGGGCAACGCATGGCGCGCCGAGGGCGCCTCCTCGCGCTGGTGGTCGAAGGTGTTCGAATGCTATCTATATGCAATGTCTGGCGACGCGGACGGCGCTCGCGCCACCGTGCCGAAACTTGATTCACAAACTTGACGCCGCGCGCTCGATGTTGTATCGACGCGGCACCTGAAGGACCAAGGCCGGCCGTGCCGCGCCGAGGCCGCGATGGCAGAGCTCCTGGCCTCGGCGGCCGTCATGTGGGTGAACCACACCAGGGCGGTCCAGATACCAAGGTGGTACGGCTACATGCGAAACCACCCGGTGGAGCGCCACGTGCGCGGCGCGAGCGGGGGGAATTGGAGAGGGGCGGTGAGGTGCAGCGGATGGTGATCGCGCGGGCACTGCTCGCCGGAGCCGTAACCCGGTTGTAACACTCTTCGAGTCGGCCCCGTTTCCGCCGAGAGCGGCCAGGTGCGTTTCTTTCGCGCGCCAGCCGGAGGCAGTCCGCTAGCTGTGCTACGTGATGGGGGCGCGCCGCGCGGCCTCACGCAACTCAGGCGCGAGCGCACGGCGTTTGCGCGGGTGCCGCGGCAAGCCCCGCGAGCGTCCCTTCCGAAGTAAGACCTGCGGACTAGGACGTCCGGACATTGTTGTAGACGGGAGTCAACGCGATGAATGCGCGAAATGTGGCGCCCTTCAAATGACAGGCGATTTCCCGGTGGCACGCTCCTTGCGACCCAACCGCCAATCTCACGGAGGTTCCGGATGAGTTTGAAGCGGTTGTGGTACCTGACACTGCCAGTGTTCCTCCTCGTCGGAGGCGGCTCGGCGGCAGAGGCTCTGACACCTCCTTACGCCTTGACGGCGACCGCGGTCTCGAGTGGCCAGATCAGATTGAGCTGGGGGGCCTTCAACCAGGGGCAGCAGTTCTACTCGATCGAGCGGAGCCTCAACTGGACGGGCGGCTTCGCGCAGGTCGGCATCGCGCCGGGTAACGCGACGAGCTACACCGACAGCGGCCTCGCGCCGGGCACGAGGTACTACTACCGGGTGCGGGCAGCCGAGAACGGGACGGCGTCGGCATACTCCACCATCGTCAGCGCGACCGCGTTCGGCACCTTCACGGCCACCACGTCGACGACGACATCCACCACGTCGACCACGCTGGCCGGATCGCTCGCGCCGGTCGCGAACGCCGGTCCCGACCAGTTCACCCAGACGCTCACCACGCTCACCTTCAACGGCTCGGGCTCCTTCGACCGGGCCGGCACGATCATCTCGTATGCGTGGAGGTTCGGCGACGGAGGCACGGCCTCCGGCGTCGCGGTCACCCATGCCTACACCACCCCCGGGACCTACACGGCCACGCTGACGGTCACCGACAGCCGCGGCTCGAGCGCCAGCGACACGGCCGTCGTGCGGGTGGCCGATCGTCCGCCCGTGGCCAATGCGGGTCCCGACCAATCGGGAATCCAGGGGAGCGCGGTGACGTTCAGGGGCTCCGGTTCCGACCAGGACGGTACGGTCACGTCCTATACCTGGAACTTCGGAGACGGCGCCTCGGCCGCCGGTGCGACGGCGAGTCACGCCTATGCCACCGCGGGCACCTACACCGCGAAGCTCACCGTCACGGACGATCGCGGGGCAACGGGGAGCGACTCGGCGCTCATCACGGTCGCGGGGTCGCCCGGCGGCACACCGTGGGCGCGCGGCTTCGGCGGCGCGGCGAGCGACGTGGGCTACGGCGTGGCGGTGGACGCGAGCGGCAATGCCGTGATGACCGGGCGGGTCGAGAGCACCGTGGACTTCGGCGGCGGCGTCGTGTGCCCGCCGGCCGCGGTGTTCGTGTCGAAGTACTCGCCGACGGGCGCGACGATGTGGTCGAAGTGCCTCGGTGGCGCGCTGGGCGGCGGCACGGGCCGGGCGGTCGCGGTCGACGGCAGCGGCAACGTGCTCGTGACCGGCAGGTTCAGCGGCACGATCGACTTCGGCACGGGACCGCTCACCAGCGCCGGCGCGAGCAGCATCTTCCTCGCGAAGTACTCGGCCGCCGGCGCCCCCATCTGGTCGAGAGCGTTCGGCGGCGGGTTGAACGACGTCGGCAATGGCGTGGCGGTGGACAGCGGCGGCAACGTCGTCATCGTCGGGACCGCCAGCGGCACGGTGAACTTCGGCGGTGGGCCGATCACGGCCAGCGGCTACACCATCGTGGTGGCGAAGTTCTCGGCCGCCGGCACGCACCTGTGGTCGAGAGGCATCGGGGATTCGTTCTCCAACTCCGGCAACGCCGTGGCGGTGGATCCGAGCGGCAACATCGCGGTGACCGGCGCGTTCTCGGGCCAGGTCAACTTCGGCGGCGGAGTCCTGACCAGCGCGGGCGTCGACATCTTCCTCGCCAAGCTCTCGCCCACCGGCGGCCACCTATGGTCCCGGCACTTCGGGAGCGCGCTCGCCGTACATGCCGGCAACGGCGTCGCGTGCGACGGCAGCGGCAACGTCCTGGTGACCGGGTCGTTCGAGAACTCGATCGACCTCGGCGCGGGCTGGACGACGAGCTTCGCGCACAAGGACATGTTCGTCGCGAAGTACTCGGCCGCCGGCGCGTATGTGTGGTCGAAACTCGCCGGCGGCCTCTACGATGACGCCGGCAGGGGCGTCGCGGTGGACGCGACCGGCAAGGTGGTGGTGACCGGGACCTTCCAGGCGGCGGTCAACTTCGGCACCGGATCGCTCATCACCGCCGGCCGGACCGACGTCTTCGTCGCGCGGTACTCCCCGGACGGCGTCCCGCTCGTGGCGCAGCGCTTCGGCGGTGCGGACTTCGACGCGGGGAATGCGGTCGCGGTGGATCGCAGCGGGAGGCCGGTGGTGACCGGGTCGTATCGGCTCGGGGTCGACTTCGGCGGCGGCATGCTCGGCGGCGCGGGCATGGACGACATCTTCCTCGTCGGACTCCGGTAGGAGCACACGGTTGCGTTGAAGCGCCGTGTCGGGACATGACTCGCGCGATCGTGCGCGAGCGCAGGCGTTGCGTCGGCGTCGCGTGACATCCCCCCCGTAAGGGCTGCGAGTCTCCCTCCCGAAGTAAGACCTCCGGACATTGTCGTTGGGCAGAGTCATCGAGGTGACGCGCCGAACGTCTCCGTTGCTCCAGATGCCGTGCGACTTCCCGCGTGGCGCGTGCATTGCAGCCCAAGGGGCGACCCCTCGGACGTTCTGCATGGTTTGAAGCGCTCGCGACGCGCGGAGGCTCTATCGTAATGAGGTTCAAGGCCGGGCGGTACGTGGCCGTTGTGGGGTTGGGGCTGGCGACCTTGTCGTCGATGCCGTCGGTCGCGATGGCGGGTCCATCGTCGCTCGTGGCCACGGCGGCCTCGACGTCAACGATCAACCTCCGCTGGAGCGGAAGCACGATCGGTTGGGTCAACTACGTCGTGGAACGCAGTCTCGCCGCCGCGAGCGGCTTCACGCAGGTCGCAGCCGTCGGTCGGTCGCTGAGCTACCAGGACTGGGGGCTTGCGGGTGGTCGCACCTACTACTACCGCATCCGCGAGACGCGGCAGGGCATGGTCTCCAACACCGCGGCCGCCACCACGTTCGCGACGGCGAACCGGCCGCCGGTGGCGAATGCGGGGCCGGATCAGCTGACCCAGGTCGGGGTCATGACCGCGTTCAGCGGCGGCGGCTCTGACATCGACGGTACGGTCATGTCGTACTCGTGGAGGTTCGGCGACGGCACGTCGGCATCCGGGCGAGTCGTGTCGCATGCGTACGCGACCAGCGGCACGTACTCCGCGACGCTCACCGTGACGGACAATAGTGGGCTCACCGGGAGCGACAGCGCGGTCGTGACGGTGATGGGCGCGACGGTTACGACGACGAGCACGACGTCCACCACGACGTCTGTGCCGGTCACGACCACCACGCTGCCGCTCGGCCCGGCCACGGGCGGCCAGGTGCTGTGGGCGAAGTCCTTTGCGGGTTTCCGTGACGACGGCGGCTACGGCGTAGCCGTCGATGGCAGCGGGAACGTGCTCATCACCGGCGAGGTTCAAGGTCCCGTGGATCTCGGCGATGGGGTCCTTTGTGCGAGCTTCTTCGTCGCGAAGTACTCACCCACTGGGTCGCACATCTGGTCGAGATGTGCCGGCGACTTCTTGACCAGCGCCGCTCGCGGATACGCGATCGCCGTTGATACGAGTGGGGATGTGCTTGTGACCGGATACTACGGAGGCAGCGCTCTCGATTTTGGTGGCGGACCGATCGCCGGAACGGGTGATGTTTTCGTCGTGAAATACTCGGGAGTCAACGGTGGCTACCTCTGGTCGCATGCATTCGCGAGCGCCCTGGGAAGCGGGACTGGAACAAGTGTGGCGATCGGCACCACCGGCGATGTATTCGTCACGGGTTGGTTCGGCGGTACCGTCGACCTGGGCGGGGGGCCGCTCACCAGCGCGGGCAGCGGCACGGAGGACATCTTCATTGCCCGGTACACGTCTGCCGGCCAGCATGTGTGGTCGCGGCGCCTCGGAGCGACCGGTTCCGATCGAGGTAACGCCGTCGCGCTCGATGCGACCGGCAACGTCGTGTTGGCCGGAAGCTTCCAAGGCGCGGTCGACTTTGGCGGCGGCTTGGTGACTGCCGGCGGTACTGGCACGGCTGTTTATATCGCAAAGTATGCACCCGCGGGCCAGCATCTGTGGTCGCGAGGCTTCGGCGGCAAGAACGACTCCGCGAACGGCGTAGCGGTGGATCGAAGCGGCAACGTACTCGTCGCGGGAGGGTTCTTCGGGACGATAAACTTTGGCGGGGGGCTGTTCACCTCCCCATTCAGCGGCATGTTGCCTGGCGGTTTCCTCGTGAAGCTGTCGTCGGCGGGTGCGCACAACTGGTCGACCACTTCTGGATCGCCTGCAGAGGGGGTCGCCGTCGACAGCTGGGGGAATGCGGTGGTTGCGAACGGCGCTGGTGTTGGGAAGTACGCTCCGAGCGGGACGCCGCTATGGTCGGACCTGTGGTCCGGGGCCGCGGCACGGGACGTTGCCGTCGATCGAGATGGCAACGTGTTGGCCACTGGCTCGCTCCACGGGCAAGTCTTCGGCGGCGTGACGCTGATCAGCGCCGGCTTCGGCGACGTTCTCTTCGTGAAGTTACGGCCCTGAGGCGCCCGGTACTCCTATTCAGGGAGCGATGGGCATGCAGACCCCACTCGGCGGCGGACATGGGCCGTCCGTGGACTTCGCGAGGGCCCGGTGGATCTGGATGTTGCCCCCTACCAGCAGCCCTGAGTCGTTGGCAATGACGCCGGTGATGGGGAACACCGGAGGCTTCGTGCAGCAGATCGCCTTGGCGATATCCTCCACCGTCTGCCCCGCTGCCGTCGGCGTGAACATGTGCATCTCGTAGAAGTCGTTGCTACCTGGCTCGCCGCGGTCGGTCGCCTCGAATCGGAACGCAACGGGGATCGGGTCCTTCTTTCCGGTCTCCGGGACGAACTGCCCGGTGCCAGTGATGCAGATGTGATCCGCCGGCGTGCGGGGCGGCGCCGCATCAGGGCAGAGCTCGCCCGCGGGCCCTCCCAGACAGCTGCACACCAGGCTGTTGAAGGTGTTCGCGTGCAGGCTTCCGCCTTTGTTCTTGCGCTTGTGGCTCCATTCGCCCTGCACGGACGCGAGCTTCGGATCGAACTTGTCGAAGCAGCCGAAGCAGCCGCACGGTGCACCCACCTGGCCGGCGAACTGCGCCTTCGTTATCTCGGCCATCACGTTCGGATCCAAGACGCCGTTGACGGTCCCACCACCCGTGATGCGGCAGCCCGCTGGGAGGGTCGTAGAGGTGGTGCTGCTCACGGTAACCTCGTTGTTGATCTCGAGAACGAAGGGGCGAAGCGTCCCCAAGTCGTTACCCTGGCCAGTTGCCACGTCGACGAGCGTGGGGACATCGTTGGCCAGAGCGATGTCCGTTGCGCTCACGGTGACGGATGCCTGCCGAGGTAGGAGGAGCGAGCACATCCCCCCGGGGCAGGCTGCGTCGTTCGTACAAGCAGTGTGCGCAGGGGCGGTGCCCCCGACGCACTCGCCCTGAGCGCACGTACCACCGGGGCACTCGCAGCAGATGCTGCCGTCGTTGGCACCGCCGACGCAACACGATTTTGCCGAATCCGTTTCCAGATCCGACGAGCAAGCACCCATCTGGCAGGCCCCTCCGGGACAGTCGCAGCACCTCCTCCCGCTGGTGCTGCCTCCGGAACATGTGCCGAAGCCGATGCCAGCCCCAGCACTCGTACACGTCCCGCCCCCCTCGCAGCTTGGCGTGGATCGGCAGAACCCGGTGTTGTTCAGTCCGCCGACGCACGCGCCAGTGATGCATACGCCGTTCGCATTTGCGGGTGGAATACCCGCGCAATCGGCGTCGCTGCTACATGAGAAGGAGCTCGCCAAAGTTCCCGGACTTGGCGAGCCCAGGAAGAAAAACTGCCCCGCTGTCGTCCTGTCCCCGGTGAAGCAACCGCCCTTCAGGTCCGCCACCGTTGCCGGGCCCATCAGAAGGTCAGCGCTTGCGGGGCCACTGGCGTGTTTGACGAGATCCCCGATGGAGTCGACTCTCAGGGTGTCGTTAAAGGTGTCGGTATTGGTCAGCGTGATGTTACAGCTCAACGGGCTGCCAACCGGTACCGAGGCCGGTGTGCAGCTCTTCTGAATCTCGCCCCCATGAGTTTTCGTCTGCGCGTGTGCGGCCGCGGGGCCCGACCACATCGGGGTACCCCACCCCATTACTCCCACGCCCGCAACGAGCGTTACGAAGGCTGCGAATGATCTGTCCATATCTGTCGCCCTTCTCTCGTAATGTCACTCACGTTGGAGGCCCGACGCGTTAGCCGTGTGCATCGCGGGCCCTTCGCCCGGCTCGTCTCGCTTCGCGCCATAACAGAAACAGCCAAACAGCAAATCTGCATTCGAAACGTTGCTGGCGGAGCGCACAGCCCCGCCTATTAGAGTTCGGCTCTCTAAACCAGTTCGCTCTCGTCCGTCAAGTATTTTCTCAGTTCTCATCGTAACGCCCGCGCGGTTTCCCGGTGCCGAGGTGAGAAATAGAGGGATCACTGCCCAAGGTCCATGCGTTCCGCCATGCCGTCCGCTTCGCGATGTGCCAGTAAAACGGAAGCGTGTCTCGAAATCGCCCCGAGCGATTCAGGAAGCACGGGCCGAATAGAGGAATTGTTTACGGGGACAACCCGAGCCGTGAAATTTTACTTGCCCCGCATAGTCGCTTGTGTGGTATACGTACCGCCCTGAGGTTTTCGTGTGACACACGCACGTTTGGCATACTATTATTCGAAAATGCGAAGGATGATATCGATGAGAGGCGACAAATTCGCTCTGCTTTCCGGTACCGCCGTATTGGGTGTGGTCCTGCTCAGCGTGGCCGTCGTTTCACCAGCAGGGGCACAGAATGCGATAGACATCCAGAAGGTCTGCGGTAACATCGTTGGCGGGGATCCCGTAAACATCGACCCGTCGGTGCCCTTCTCCGCGGGGCAGCAGTTTGGCTGTGCGATCAAGGTAACCGACACCGGGACATCGCCCCTCAGGATCGATCTTGTGCAAGACAGGGTCCAGCACGTCCCCCCCGTCGGCGACATCACTTTCACCCTTGATCCAGCTGATGCCAGAACGTGCACGGTTCCGAGCCTTGCCGCTCCTCTCAGCGGCGTGTGCGTGAATCCCACAACGGGCGCGATCAGTACGACGCCATGCACGAGGCAAGCCGACTGCGGCTTTCCTGCGCAGCGATGCGGTGTCGTCTTCACGCCAAATGTCTGTCATGCATTCGCTCACAGCGACCTCGTCTCGGGGGGCGATATCTCTTTTCGATGCAGTGACCCAGCGGCTACCCCGTGTTCACCTATTCAACCGTGTCCCGGGGGCTTCGAATGCGTCGGAGCATGTCTGGCGGCCGGCACAGTTCCCCGCGTTACCGCGCGCGCATGTGACGTCAGCCCAGGCTCCACTGTGGTGTGCCCCTCGGGACAGGAGTGCGTACAGATACTTCCGGACATAGCCAGGGCGGAGGATACGAGCACGGTGCCCGGCACCCCGCTCAGGCAGTCATTCCCGGCGATAATTGGCGTACCGTCCGGCAGCTTCACGGTGAGCAAGTCACCGAAGAATGCGACCTACGACATCGGGGACAACGTCAACTTCACGATCACGGTGACGAGCACGGGCCCGGGCGTGGCGAAGAACGTCGTCCTGAACGACCCCCTGCCGACTTTGGGGAACCTCAACAGCTGGTCGATCACGGGCGATCCGAGCGGGCGCTGCACCCTCGTCGCAAACACGCTGAACTGTCCCTTCGGGGATCTCGCTAACGGCCAGACGCGGACGGTGACCGTGGCCACCACGGCGACGGGCGGGGCGGACCTGACGGCGTGTCCGGGCAATCAGAAGCTCAACAACACGGCGACGGCGACGAGCACCGGGCTGCCGCCCAAGAGCGACACCGGCGACTACCTCTGCACGCCG
>QHVD01000109.1:0-3078 GCA_003222235.1 Gemmatimonadota bacterium
CTATCCGCCCTACATCATCGAGCGCTCGAGCCGCGGCGAGCGCACCTACGACATCTTCAGCCGCCTGCTCATGGACCGGATCGTGTTCCTCGGGACCATGATCAACGACGAGGTGGCGAACATCATCATCGCCCAGCTCCTGTTCCTGGACGCTGACAACCCGGAGAAGGACATCTACCTCTACGTCAACAGCCCGGGCGGGCTCGTGTCCTCGGGAATGGCGATCTACGATACGATGCAGTTCCTGCGCGCTCCGGTGAACACGACCTGCATGGGGATGGCGGCCTCCATGGGGTCGTTCCTGCTCACCGCCGGCCGCAAGGGAAAGCGCCAAGCGCTGCCGCACGCCCGGATCATGATGCACCAGCCCTCGGGCGGCGCCCAGGGCACCGCGGCCGACATCGAGATCCAGGCGCGCGAGATCCTCTACCTGCGCGGCAAGTTGAACGAGCTGTACGCCAAGCACACCGGGAAGGCGCTCGACCAGATTGAGAAGGACATGGACCGGGACCGTTTCATGTCGGCCGAGGAGGCGAAGGAATACGGCCTGATCGACCACGTGATCGCCAACTTGCAGGAAATCGACAACGGGAAACGGAAGTGACGGCTTGCGCCGGCGGGCTTCCCGTCCCATACTAGGACTTCAATGTCTCACGACAAGCACCTCCGCTGCTCCTTTTGCGGCAAGTCGAAGGACTCGGTGCGGAAGTTCATCTCCGGGCCGTCGGTCTATATCTGCAACGAGTGCATCGCGCTCTGCAACGAGATCCTGGCGGAGGACGAGGAGCGCGAGGTCTCCGAAGCGATCACTCAGGTCCCCACGCCCGTCGAGCTCAAAGAGGTGCTGGACCAGTACGTGATCGGGCAGGAAAAGGCGAAGAAGACCCTCGCCGTGGCGGTCTACAACCATTACAAGCGCATCAATTCGCACCAGGGGCGCGAGGCGGAGGTCGAGCTCGACAAGAGCAACATCCTGCTCATCGGCCCCACAGGCGTCGGCAAGACGCTGCTCGCCCAGACGCTCGCGCGCATCCTCGACGTCCCCTTCACGATCGCGGACGCCACGACCTTGACCGAGGCCGGCTACGTGGGCGAGGACGTGGAGAACATCCTGGTGCGACTGCTCCAGGCCGCGGACTTCAACGTCTCGGAAGCCGAGCGGGGGATCGTCTACATCGACGAGATCGACAAGATCGCCCGCAAGTCCGAGAATCCGAGCATCACGCGCGACGTCTCGGGCGAAGGGGTGCAGCAGGCCCTCCTGAAGATTCTCGAAGGCACGGTCGCGAGCGTCCCGCCCCAGGGCGGCCGCAAGCACCCCCAGCAGGAATACATTCAGGTCAACACCAAGGACATTCTGTTCATCTGCGGGGGCGCGTTCGACGGGCTCGAGAAAATCATCGAGTCGCGCACGGGACGGCGGCAGATCGGCTTCACGAAGGAAGAGGTCGCGACGGGCACGCCCGAAAAGATGAAGAAGAATCCCTTCTTCAACGTGGAGCCGGACGACCTGCTGCGCTACGGGCTCATCCCCGAGCTGGTGGGGCGGCTGCCGGTCGCGGTCCCCCTCGACGCGCTCGACGAAGACGCGCTGGTCCGTATCCTCATCGAGCCCAAGAACGCGCTCCTGAAGCAGTACCAGAAGCTGTTCGAGCTCGAGAACGTGCGGCTCACGATCGAGAAGGAGGCGCTCAAGGCGATCGCGCAGAAGGCGATCAAGCGGGGCACCGGCGCGCGCGGCCTGCGCGCCATCCTCGAGGAGATGATGACCGACATCATGTTCGAGCTCCCCAGCCGGGACGACGTGCGTGAGGTGGCCGTCACCGCCGAGTGCGTGACCGCGGGCCGCGCCCCGCTGCTCGTGACCGAGCGCCCGCGCCAGAAGAAAGAAGCCTGACCCAGCCCGAACCCCGTTTCGTCGGCTCGTTCCCGCGCGCCGACATCGCGCTCGACCCCCCGCTTCCCGAACTCGCCCTCATCGGCCGCTCCAACGTCGGCAAGTCGAGCCTGCTGAACGCGCTCGCCGGCCGGCGGATTGCTCACGTATCCCGGACACCCGGAAAGACCCGGATGCTCAACGTGTACGAGATCCCAGCAGGGGGACCTGTAGGGGCGCAGCATGCTGCGCCCCTACGCACCGGCGCGTACTATCTGCTGGACCTCCCCGGCTACGGATACGCGAAGGCCGGCAAAACCGAGCGCGCGGGATTCGCGCAACTCCTCCGACACATCCTCGATCGCGGGCGCCTCGCCGGGGTCGTCTGGCTGCTCGACGTCCGGCGCGACCCCTCGGACGACGACCGCGCGATGCAAGACCGGCTCGCCGCCCATGGCACGCGGGTGCTGGCGGCGATCACCAAGCGCGACAAGCTTCCAGGAGGCCAGGGCCTGCGCCGCGAGCAGGCGATCCGAGCGGCCCTCGGCCTCGAGCCGGAGCAGCTCGTCGCGACGAGCGCACGGACGGGCGAGGGTGTGGCCGAGCTGCAGGAGGCGATCGGCGCCTTGGTGCGAGCGGGCGGGGCATGACGCTCACCGGCGCGCCGTCGCGCTTTCGCGGTCGTGAAAAGCCGACCAGCCGGGGCCCGGATCGCGCGCGACCTGCGCCGCGAGCGGAGTGCCTCCCCCGATCGTGAACAGGGTGTACATCCCGGCCATCATGTGATCGGCCACGTGACAATGGAGCAGCCACGTCCCGGGGTTGTCCGCCACCATGTCTCCCACCTTCATGGCAGCCGGCCCGACCTCGATCACATCGGCGTAGGTCCGACCCTCGAGCTTGAGCACCACCCCGTGCCAATGCGGGGTGTGCCAATCCACCTCGGTCCCCAGCGACACGACGTACCAGCGCACGCGATCTCCCTGTTTCACGGCGAGCCCCGGGAGGTTGCCGAAGAAGTACCCGTTGATGGAGTGCTTTAGATGAGGCTCGACCGAATCCTCGGGCGCCCCTTCGTGGGCCTGAGGCATGCCGGTCTTGTTGTGGAACACGACCTTGATGGTGTCGCCCACCACTCCGCGGATCATCGGTCCGAGAATGCCCTGCCAGGCAGGCTGCGGAACGGTCGTCGTGAACGTGCC
>QHVD01000109.1:3092-23528 GCA_003222235.1 Gemmatimonadota bacterium
CTGCTTTGCGTACACCGTCTGCACGCCCCAGGGCTCCGGCAGCGGGCGGCCGAACACCGGGTCCGAGTCCAAGGGCGCGTAATTCCAGTCCACATCCGCCGCCGCGACGTAGTAGATGCGCGTGGTGGGCGCGTATCGTGCGGGCCGGCCCTGCTCCACGGGCGACACGGGGCCGCCCGAGGTGTCGCGGCACCCGGCGCCGGCCAGCGCGCTCAGGGAGAAGATGAGTACTCTTCCACACCAGGTTGCCATGGGATATTCCGGTCACGGGTTCGGCGCGGAACGCCGGGCAAAAAGCGAGCCGATCGGGCGACCCGATCCGGTCACCGCTCGCGAGAGGGGGCGGGGCGGATGACGCCGCCGCGCCACGTGGCACAGGTGCTTGCTCTGCTGCTCTTGTGCGGCGGGCCGGCCGCGTCGGTCCGTCTCGCGGCGCAGGATACGGTTCCCGCAGGCTTCGGCACGCTGAAGCGCGACGACATCGTCGTGCGCTTCGCGACCGAGCAGCTCGAGATCCAGATCCTACCGCTCGACGAGCAGGTGATCCGGCTGCTCGCCCCCGACACCTACCGATCGCTGACGCAGCTCCTCAGGACGAAGCGGGGAGAGATCGAGGCGGCGGCGCGACGCCCCGCCGTGCCGAACCCGACGCTCGTGATGGTGACGTTCTTCGGCATCACGCCGCAGGCGCGCTTCAGCCCGGAGGACGTGAACGTCACGAGCCGGGGCCGGCTGTTCCGACCGGTCGGGATCGTGCCGTTGTCGCCGCAGTGGAGCTCCTACCAGCTCGAAGCCCACGAGCAGGCGGTGGCGATCTACCTCTTCGAGGAGGGAATCAGCTTCCGGGAGGGGCTCACCGTGACTTACCAGGGGCTGTCCAACGACTCGTGGACGGCGGCCCTGCCGGTGCTCGACCGCGAGCGGGTGCGGGCGCGGGCGCGGCTCGCGCCACAGTGATTACCTGCAGCGCGCCCAGCGGCTCCCTGCCCGACACCAGCATCCCCGTCGAGAAGGCATCCGCCGCGACCGCCATGCGCGCCACAACCGTGGCCTGAACGAGCGCGTGCGCCGGCCAGCCGGTGGCCGGGTTGATCACGTGCCCCCGGACCGACCGGCCGAAGCGCACCACCGACATCGTGTTCGCCGAGGTGGCGAGCGCGGCGTCGCGCAGGTGCGTGGCCGCAACGATCCGCCCGGGGCGGGTCGGGTCGGCGACTCCCACGCGCCAGCCGGGCTCGCCCGGCGGCGCGCCCAGCGCCCCGCAGTCTCCGCTGACGTCAACGAACGCCCGACGGATGCCACGGGCGGCGAGCACGGCGAGCGCGCGATCGATCCCATACCCCACGCCGATGCCGCCAAGGTCGAGCTGGGTGTGACTATTCGGCAGCCGCGCCGCCTCGCCCGCGAGCTCGACCACCGCCGTGGCGACCGCCTCGCGCGCCTCGGCGATTTCGGCCGGCGCGGGCTCGCGCGTGCGCGGCCGATGGAAGCCCCACACCCGCATGAGCGGCTCCACCGCCGCGTCGAAGCACCCCCCGCTCGCATGTCGAAACGCCCCCGCCAGCCGGAGGACCGCCAGCAGGTCCCGGTCCACCCGCATCGCTCCGCGGCCGGCGTGCCGGTTGAGCTCGCAGAGATCGCTGGCGTCGTCGAAGAGGGAGAGTCGCCCCTCGATCCGCCGTAACTCCGCCAGCGCCGCCGAGCAGGCGTCAAGGCCTTCCGCCTCTGAGGTGGCGAACGCCATCACGTGCACCGGCTGCCCCATTGCCCACGACCAGCGCTCGACGAAATAGTCGGCGGCGCGCGTGGCAGGATGGCGGCAGACGCACAGTCCCCCGCAGCCGGCTCCGAGCGCCCCGATGAACCGGCGCCGATTCACGCCAGGCCCCGAGCCCCCTCTTCCACAGTGGGAAAACCGCCCGCGACGCTCACGCCCGCTCCTCCCCCCCGTCCACGCGAGCCAGCTCGCGCAGGATGAGATACGACTGCACGTAGAACGTCAGCGCGATGAGAGAGCTCGACGCCTCGAGCAGCCAAGCGAACCGCGAGTCCACGAAGCGCATCAGCCACATCGCGGCGAAGGATACGAGGAGTGCCCCGAACGGCTCGGCGATCAGCAAGCGGCGCCAGCGCTCCGGCGGCCACGTGCACAGCGCCACCCCGATCCCGCTCAGGGCGAAGATCACCGCCATGCTGAGGATGTGGGTGTGGGTGATCGTAAGCATCTCGGGAAGCGACTTTGGGAATTGCATGGGTCCCCCCGTCCGCCCGTCCCCCTCCCCGCCGAACTCGAGGCTCTCCCCGCGGTAACGAGCGGCCACGCCCGCGGGGGTCATGCGGGTCGTGCGCCACACGAACACGAGCGACGTCGTGTACCCCACGATCTGCACGATCGTGATCCAGCGCGCCAGCGTGCGCAGGAGAGCGGGCGCCGCCCACCAGGTCAACTGCCGGCCCGCGTCCCTCATCGGATCGCTCCGCGCCCGTGCCAGGCGGTGAGGTCGGCGAGGATCCGGCGCACCCCGGCGGTGACCGCCTGCACGCTGATGGTCGCTCCCGAGATGCTTCGGATGTCCCTTCCCACCGCGATCGGATCCGCCGTGGTTTTCCCGCGGAATTGCCTGCGCCACGGCTCGTAAGCGACTTCGCCCCCGTAAGGCTCCCGGTACACCAGGATGTCCACGTCCTTGAGCCGGTCTGCCGGATCCACGGCGACGAGGAACGTGATCGGCTGATCTTTCCCGATGACGTTCCCCACCTCGGCGAATCCGAGCAGCGAGTCGCCGCGCGAGAGCCGCAGCACGGCCGCGCTGTCCACACGAAGCGTGTCCACGCGCGCGCCGGCTCCAAACAGGCGGCGGATCGACGCCGCGAGCCTGGCGGGGGGAGCCGCCTGCGCCGTGGCGGCACGAGAGGGAAGCGCGGCGAGCAGCAGAGCGAGCGCTGCGACCGGGAGACGCGGAGCGGTCACCTTCAGAATTGGTAGCCGAGGCCGAGGCTCAGCACCTCGGCTTCGCCGACACGGGCCTTGTTGCGCAGCACCTGGTAGTCGCCCTTGAACACGGTGTTATAAGTCGGCTTGTAGGACAGGCCGATGGTCGTGATCCGCCGGGCGAGTGAATCGTGCTTCGCGATGCCGATCGGCACGGAGGCCTGGGTATCGTAGCGCTCGTGGCGCACGAATGCGTGGAGCCTTTGGGACGAGGCGGGCGCCAGGGGTCGCAACAGGTTGTACGCGGCTTCGACGTACCCGCCGGCGATCCGACTGCCGACCGTACCGCCGTACCGGGCGTCGATCGCCTGAGCGTCGCTGACGCTGATACTCGCCACGACCCCCCGGAGCATGATCCCGCCGACCTCGTAGCGCGCGTCCGCCGATACCAGGGTGATGGGAGCGGCGAACGTGCCGTTGCCGAGCACCGAGTCCTGGTTCGCGGTCCCGCCGTACCAGAACGAGCCGCCGACCTTGAGACCCGGCTGAGCCCACTCGAGGCGCCCGGTCAGGGACGGATTCGCGAAGCTCGCCTCCTTGCCTTCCTGACGGCCTTCGCGGATCCCCTGCTCGGCGCTGAACCCTTCGGCCTTGAGGCCGTTCACGAGGTACAGCCGGTATCCGAGTCCCGCGATAGCGGGCACGCTCCCCAGCACGCCGACCCCGATCTCGCGCCAGGTCGTGGGGATCACGTCGCGGTCGAACGCGGGCCGGTCCACGCCGTTGAACGTCGGCGGCTCGTGCGTCTCGTTGATGATGCCGATAGGGGGCAGCACGAGACCGGAGCGTAAGGTGAGACGCTCGGCCAGGCGGTAGTCCAGATAAGCCTGCTCCAGGGCCACTTCGCCACCCGGCTCGCCGCTCTCGAGCTTGGCATCTTCGACTTCCAGCTCGGACCGGAACGCCAAGCGATCGTCGAAAGTGTGGGCGAGATACAGGACGAATCGCCTGAGGTTGACCTGTCCCGGGCTATTGGGACCGGTGCGGTTCGTGTAATGGATCTCCCCATAACCGCCGACCGTCGTCCGTTCCTGGGCCGCGAGGAATGCGGGGAGGCATACGACGATGAGGCTCAGGCGTCGTGGCACCATGCGGCTCTGTCGGCTGGGGGGGGACGAGCTCGGTTGGCGCTGATCGGCAAACCAACATTCCCGAAGGTATTTGTCGGAATTAAATCCGTCAAGCAAACCTCCCCGTAAGTGAGCACTCGTTGCTATTGTAGATCTCGGGAGCCGCTATTGGACACTGGATTCGAGCGTATTGTACCGGTCCTCCTTGCCGTGGCGGCTGCTGGCCTTGGTTGGGGAGCGGTTCGCCTCAAGCGCCGGCTGGGGCAGAGCGAGCGCGAGCGTCGCCGTGCCACCGACGAGCTGAATCGCCGGCTGTCTGAGCTGCTTTCGGTCCGCGAGCTGTTCCACGTGCTCTCGGGCTCGCTCCACGTCGACCGCATTGCGGAGCAGGTGGCACGCTACGCGATGCGTTTCCTGAACGCTCAGGGGGCGCTGGTGGCGCTGGCGGCGGACGGGGGCAGCGGGGGGAGGGGGGGAGGGGGCGAGGTGGACGGCGGGCATGGCGGGGGTGGAGGAAGTGGGGGGGCTCGGGAGGGTGGGCGGGGTCCGCTGCACGTCGCGGCCGCCGAGGGAGCGCTCGCAGTACTCCGGGGCCAGACGATCGGCGCCGGCGACCCCGGGCTTGTGGCGCGCTCGGTGGACGGGGAGCGGATCGAGCTGCTGCATGGCTCGGAAGGCGAGCCCACTCAACTCGTCGCGGGGCTCGAGGTCGCCTCCGCGGCCGCGGTGCCGCTGCGGGCGCATGGGGTGCTGGTCGGCACGCTCGTGGTCGCCGATCCACGCGATGGCCGGCTGGACGGCGACGACAGGCAGCTGCTTTCGACCCTGGCGACCCAGGCCGCGATCGTGCTCGCGAACGCCCGGTTCTTCGAGACCGTGCGACACGCGAAGGACCAATGGGAAACCGCGTTCGACGCGCTGAGCGAGGGGATCGCGGTGGTGGACGAGTGGGGCCGGGTGCGCCGCGCCAACCACTCGCTCGCAGCGATGCTCGGCGCCGCGGTTCCGGCGGTGATCGGGCTCGATCTCGGCGTGGCGCTACTCGGCGAACCGCGCCCGCTGCTCGACGTGCTCGCGGCCACGCGGCGCGGGGACCTCGCGCAGCCGCGGACCGTCCGCTCCGGCCAGCTCGGGCGCACGCTGCGCCTCGACGCGGCGCGCATCCCGAGCCCGGCCGACGATCAGAGCGTCGTGGTGCTGGTAGAGGACGTGACGGACCAGCAGGCCATGGAAGCCCAGCTGATCCAGAGCGAGAAGCTCGCCGCGGTCGGCCAGCTCGTCTCGGGCGTCGCCCACGAGCTGAACAACCCGCTCACGTCGATCGCCGGCCTCTCGGAGCTCTTGCTCGAGCAAGGGGAGCTCGGTGCGAAGGACCGCGGCCACCTGCGGGTGATCCACGAGGAGGCAGACCGCGCGAGCCGCATCGTGCGCAGCCTGCTCACGTTCGCGCGCCAGGGGCCCGGCGAGCAGGCTGCCGTGGACCTGAACGACGTGATCCAGCGGAGCCTCGTCCTTATGGCCTACGACCCCACCCTGAAGGACGTCACGATCGAGAAGGACCTCGCGCCGGTGCCGGAGGTTATGGGCGATCGCAACGCGCTCCAGCAGGCCGTCCTCAACCTGCTGACCAATGCCGCGCAGGCGCTGACCGCAAACCCGCCCGGCCGCCCGCGTCTCATCCGCGTCCGCACCTGGTTCGACGACCGCGTGCGGATGCGCATCGCGGACACAGGGCCCGGCATCCCCGACGCGTTGCTACCCCATCTGTTCACGCCCTTCTTCACGACCAAGGAGCCCGGCCAGGGGACCGGCCTCGGTCTGTCGATCACCCACTCAATCGTGGAAGCGCATGGCGGGCGCGTCGCCCTCGAGCGGTCGGCAGACGGCAGCGGAAGGGAGGGCGCCGCATTCCTCGTCGATCTACCGCCCGCCCCGCCCGAGGCGCCGCGCCCGAAGACCCCCGTGACCCCGCTCCCCGGCAACCGCTTCAGCCGTGCTTGATGAAGGTCCCGTCGCGGAGCTCCGCGTACGCCTTCCGGAGCTGTTCGTCGGTGTTCATCACGATCGGGCCGTACCAGGCGACGGGCTCCTCGATGGGCTTCCCCGAGACGAGCAGGAACCGGACGCCGGCGTCTCCCGCCCGGACCGTGATCTCGTCCCCGCTGTCGAAGAGCACCAGCGAACGGTTTCCCGTGTCCTCGAACCCAGCGGAAGCGGGTGGGCCCACCTGTTCCGTTCGGACGGCCAGGGGCTGCGAGGCGTCGCGGAACGTGCCGGAGCCCTCGAACACGTATGCGAATGCGTGCGCGGAGGACTCGACGGGTAGCGTCGTGCGTCGGCCGGGCGGCACCCAGACGTCGATATAGCGCGGATCCGCTGCGACGCCGTCTGCGGGACCTGTCTTTCCCCAAAAGGTCCCGCAGATGACCCGAACCGTGGTGCCGTCGTCGTCGACGACTTCGGGGATGTCGCGAGAGGAGATGTCCTGGTATCGGGGGGCAGTCATTTTCAGGGAGGAGGGAAGGTTCGCCCACAGCTGGAAGCCGTGCATCCGGCCCCGAGGGTCGCCTTGGGGCATTTCCTGGTGCACGATCCCGCTTCCAGCCGTCATCCACTGCACGTCACCCGCCCCAAGCGTGCCTCGGTTGCCGAGGCTGTCGCCGTGGCTGACCGTCCCGGTGAGAACGTAGGTGATGGTCTCGATACCCCGATGCGGGTGCCAGGGGAAGCCTGCGAGATAGTCGTCGGGTCGTTCGTTGCGGAAGTCGTCGAGCAAGAGGAACGGATCGAAGTCCTGGGTATCCCCGAACCCAAACGCGCGGCGCAACCGTACCCCCGCGCCCTCGACGGTCGGCGTCGCTGCAACGATTCGTCTGATCGGTCGTATCGACATACGTCACTCGAAAACGCGCGCGCCGCTCGCGGAGTTCCGTGAACCGGCGGTGATGCGCCCGACTACGTGCGCGAATCCTTCAAACGGGGGGACCTGCGAGACGCGGCGGCTCGCGTCCGGGCCGGCGCGACGGTGTCGTAGGCTTCGGCCGGCCATCCGAACACAGCCAGATTCACCGTGCCGCCCGGCGCGAACTTCACGCCCTCGCGCAGCAGCAGCGCCCGCTGCACCACCGCGCTATGATGCTGCGCGGCGAGCGAGATGCGGCCCGAGACATTGAGGACGCGCCACCACGGGACGTCACTATCCTCCCCCAGGGCCGAGAGGGCCCACCCGACCGTGCGAGCCGCTCCGGGCCGTCCGGCGAGACGCGCGACGACGCCGTAGGTCGCCACCCGGCCCTTGGGAATGTGGCGGATGACGCGGTAGATACGGTGATAGAAGGGGTTCACGGCCGCACCGGATAGCCGCGGCTCGCGAGGTAGGCACGCGCCTCGGGGAGTGTGGTGCCGCGGAAGTGGAACAGCGTCGCGGCGAGGACACCGTGGGCGCCGGCGTCGAGAGCGTCCGCGAGGTGCTCGAGCGTCCCCGCCCCGCCGGACGCGATGACCGGGATACCCACGGCCTGGGCGACGGCTCGCGTGAGCGGAATGTCGTAACCGTCCTGGGTGCCGTCGGTGTCCATCGAGGTCAGCAGGATCTCCCCCGCGCCGAGTTGCTCCAGCCGGACCGACCACTCGACGGCGTCGAGTCCCGTGGGCTCGCGGCCGCCGCGCACCATCACCTGCAACCTACCTCCGTTCCGCTTCGCGTCCACTGCTGCGCAGACGCACTGGCGGCCGAACTGCTCGGCGAGGCGGGTGACGAGCGGCGGGTCGCGCACCGCTGCAGTGTTGACCGCCACCTTGTCCGCCCCCGCGCGCAGCACAGCACGGGCATCGTCGACACTGCGGATACCACCCCCTACGGTAAACGGAACGAACAGCGTGTCCGCGACGCGGCCCACCACATCGAGGAGCGTCCCGCGCGCTTCGTGGCTCGCGCCGATGTCGAGGAAGACGAGCTCGTCCGCCCCGTCCGCGTCGTAGCGCGCCGCCTGCTCCACGGGGTCCCCGGCGTCCCGCAGATGCTCGAAACGCACGCCCTTCACGACCCGCCCCCCGCTCACGTCCAAGCAGGGGATCAGCCGCCGGGCGAGGCCCGTTGTTTGGAACGGGCCTAGCATACCCGCAATACGTCGTCCAGCAAGCCCGCGTCTCCGCCCCCCACCATTGACAAAATGTCTTCGAGCGCTCTGCGCTCCCGCGGCCAGGCGAACCGGGCCAGCGCCTGGGCCGGCTGCAGCCACTCCGCTCGGTCGTGCTCAGACGAGACCCGAGGCTCGGCCGCGGGATCGACGAAGGCGACGAACACGGGGATCAGCGCCACCTCGTCCACGCGGTGCCGGTAGAACGACTCCAGGCGGCTCGCGTTGTAGAGCCGCACGGCGACCAAACCGGTCTCCTCCTCCAGCTCGCGCAGCGACGCCTGCACCGGAGTCTCCCCCGACTCGATCGTTCCATGCACTGTTTCCCAGGATCCCGCGCAACGACCGTTCTCGCTGCGCCGCAGCGCAAGGACCTCGACCCCGCCGCCCGCTCCGGCCAATCCCCCCGTCCCCCGCCCCCCGGCCGCCGCAGCACATACACGTCGACGAACGAGACCCGCGCCTCGGTCACGGCGACCACGCGGCGAACTCACGCAGCAGCGCGAGCCCCGCCGCCTGAGACTTCTCGGGGTGAAACTGCACACCCAGCACGTTGTCGCGTCCCACGATCGTGGGGAACGGCGCGCCGTACTCCGCTTCGGCGAGGTCGCCCTCGGGCGCCACCCGGTCGGGGTGGTAACTGTGGACGTGATAGAAGAAGGCCGCGTCGCCGCCGAACGCCCGCGCCAGCGCGCGATGCGCCTTGCCGGGGCCGGTGAGCCGCACTCGGGCCCAGCCGACGTGCGGCACGGGGAGGGACGTCCGAAACCGGGACACCCGGCCCGCGAGCAGACCGAGCCCCGGGATCCCCGGCGCCTCTTCGCTCTCGTCGAACAACAGCTGCAGCCCGAGGCAGATGCCGAGCAGGGGGCGGCCGGCCCGGGCAACCTCGTCCAACGCCCCGCCGAGGCCCGTCTCGTCGAGGCGGCGCCGGGCGGGTGCGAAGTGGCCCACGCCGGGGACCACCACGCGCGCGGCGCGGCGAACCGCGTCCGGGGCGTCCGTGAGCTCCGCGACGGCGCCCACCGCCTGGAACGCGCGTAGCACGCTCTTCACGTTCGACGCGCCGTAATCGACGACCGCGATCACCTAGAGAGACCCCTTCGTGGATGGCACGTCGGTCACGCGGGGATCGAGGCCCGTGGCCGCGCCCAGCGCCCGCGCGGCCGCCTTGAACACCGCCTCGACCACATGGTGGGCGTTCTGGCCCCGGAGCAGATCCACGTGCAGCGTCAGGGCGCCGTGGGTCGCGAGCGCGCGAAAGAACTCCGGCGTCAGCGCGACGTCGTAGTCGCCGAGCTTCTGCCACCGCTCACGTCCACCACCACGCGGGCGAGGGCCTCGTCGAGGGGCACGGTCGCCTCGCCGTACCGGCGGATGCCCCGCCGCTCCCCCAACGCCTGGGACAGCGCCTGCCCGAGGACGATCCCGACGTCCTCGACGGTATGGTGCTGGTCCACCTGCAGGTCGCCACTGGCGGCGATCTCGAGATCGTAGAGGGCGTGGCGCGCCAGCGCTTCCAGCATGTGGTCGAAGAAGCCGATTCCCGTCTTCACCTCGGCGCGGCCGGTGCCGTCGAGGCACAGGCGGACGCGGACGTCGGTCTCGCTGGTCTTGCGTTGCGCTTCGGCCATCCGGGCCATCACGTCCTCCCCTGGAAGATCGCGTCGAGCGCGCGACCCACCGCCTCCACGTCGTCCTCGGTCCCCGCGGTGATCCGGAGGCATTCCTCGAGTCCCGGCGCGCCCGACACGTCGCGCACCAGGATGCCGTGCTCGGTCACGAGCCGCGCGAACACGTCGGCCGCCGGCCGCGCCTCGCAGCGGATGAGGACGAAATTCGCGGCGCTGGGAAAAGCGCGCAGGCCCGGCACACGCGCCAGCAGGCGATACAGGAGGTCGCGGCTCTGTTGTACCTGACGGGTGCGCTCGGCCAGGAGCTCCGCGGCGTCGAGGGCGGCGTGCGCCGCGGCCAGGGTCACGCGGTTGACGTTGTACGGCAGTTTCGCCTTTGCGATCTCCGCCGCCACCGCCGGGTGCGCGAGCGCGTACCCGAAGCGCAACCCCGCGAGCGACATCGCCTTGCTGAACGTGCGCAGCACCACCAGGCGCGGGTGATCGGGGAGCAGGGGGATGGCCGTCGGCCCGCCGAAGTCCTGATAGGCCTCGTCCATCACCACCAGGGCCTCCGTCTCGGCGAGCAACCGCTCCACCGCCCCATCCGGGAACGGCGTCCCCGTAGGATTGTTGGGTGGCACGCGGCGCGCGCCAGCGCGTCCACGTCGAAGTCGAAATCGGGCGTGAGCGGCACGGGGACGTGGCGTCCGCCGTACACTGCGGCGAGCAGGCGGTACAGGCTGAACGTCGGCACGGGCGTGACGACAGGCGTGCCGGCGCCCACGGTGACCGAGAGCGTCGCCTGGATGAGCTCGTTGGAGCCGTTGCCGACGAGCACGCCGTCCGCGACCCAGCCGTGTCGCGCGGCGAGGCGCTCCAGCAGCTCGGTCGGCGCGAACGGAGGATACCGGTTCCACGGGGCGGCGCGCACGGCGGCGAGCACCGCCTCCTTGAGCGAATCGGGGGCGTCGAACGGGCTCTCGTTCTGATTCAGCTTGCGGGGCGCCGCCGGCGCGGCGAGCGTGTACGCCGCCTGCGCGCGGACCTCGGGCTTGATCAGGGCGAGCGCGGCTTCAGCCGAGGGAGCGGCGGGACGCACGCGGCGGGACGGGAAACGGGAAAGGGGAAACGGGAAACGTGGAGGCGGCTAGCGCCGGCGGCCCAACACTGCTTCCAGCCGCGCCGAGAGCGCGCGCGCACGGAATGGCTTCGTCAGGAAGTCGTCAGCGCCGAGCTCGAACACGCGCACCTCGTTGTCCTCGTCGCCCTTCGCGGTGAGCACGACGACGGGGATCGACGCCGTCGCGGGCCGCGAGCGCACGTGCGAGAGGACGCCATAGCCGTCGAGTCCAGGCAGGTTCAGGTCGAGGACGATGATGTCCGGGCCCACGCGGTCGATCTGATCGAGCGCCTGCACCCCATCGCGGGCTTCCGCCACGACGTAGCCGTCCCGCTCGAGCAGGTCGCGCATCACCTTACGCAGGCTGTCCTCGTCGTCCACGAGCAGCACCTTGGGCGCGGCACCGCCGTGCCGCCACGAGAGGCGCGGCGTCGCGGGCTCCTCGAGCAGCTCGAAGTTCCCGGTGAGCGCTTCGCTCTGCGCCGCGCTTGAGCCGGCCGGCGTAGCGAGCCCCCCGGGCCCCTTCCCCCCTGCTGCGCCCGCTCCGGTCGATGGGACAGCGGGCGAGGACCCCGCGGGCCCCCTGACCCAGCCGCGACCGCCGGACGCGGGGGCGGCGGGGGGTTCGATGCCGTCCTCTTCCTGGGGGATGTCCACGACGCGCATCAGCTCGTCCACCGTGGACTCGCCCCGGAGCACGTGGGCCAGGCCTGACTCCCACAGGGACTTCATGCCGCCGCGGCGCGCGGCCGCGGCGATGTGCTCCGCCGTTTTGCCCGCGGTGATGAGCCGTTCGACCTCCGGCACCACCGTGAGCACCTCGAGGATCGAGAACCGCCCTCGATAACCGGTCATAGCGCAGTCCGGGCAACCCGCAGCCCGATACAGCGGCGTGCCCCTGGGGATCCATTTCGTCAGCCGCTCGGCGGGCGTCTCCATCCACACCTCTTTGCACGTCGGGCAGAGCTTTCGCATCAGCCGCTGCGCCAGCACGCCGCGCAGCGCGGCGGCGATCTTGTACGCCTCCACCCCGATGTCGACGAGCCGCGTCACGGCGTTGGCGGCGTCGTTGGTGTGCAGGGTCGAGAGCACGAGGTGGCCGGTGAGGGACGCTTGCACGGCGATCTGCGCCGTCTCGGCGTCGCGGATCTCGCCCACCAGCAGCACGTTCGGGTCCTGCCGCAGGATCGAGCGCAGCGCCGACGCGAACGTGAGGCCCGCCTTCTCCTGCGTCTGCACCTGTACGATCCCCGCCATGCGGTATTCGACCGGGTCCTCGACGGTCACGATGTTCACGCCCTCGCCCTTGATCTGGTTAATGCAGGAGTAGAGGGTGGTGGTCTTGCCCGAGCCGGTCGGGCCCGTGACCAGGATGATCCCTTCGTGGTTCTCGAGCAGGCGCTTGATCGCCTCGGTCTCATCGGTGTTGAGCCCGAGCGAGTCCAGCGACTTGACCGTGGCGCGCGAGTCGAGGATTCGGATCACGACCTTCTCGCCCAGCGCGGCGGGGAGGGTCGAGACTCGCAGGTCGATGGGCTGCCCGTTCACCGCCACGCGGGCGCGCCCATCCTGGGGCCGCAGCCGGTCGGCGATGTCGAGCTGCGACATGATCTTGATACGGGAGATCAGGGGGATCCCGGCCGCGCGCGGGATCTTCATCACCTGCCGCAGCACGCCGTCGATCCGGTAGCGGACGGCGACCCCGCCCTCTTCCGGCTCGATGTGGATGTCGCTCGAGCGGGACAGGATCCCCTCGGAGATGATCAGGTCCACGAGCCTGACCACCGGACGCTGGCTCGCCTCCTCCGCCGACGCCGCGATCTCATCCGGCGCCACGGCCGGCGTGACCGTGAACATCTCCCCCGATCCCTCCATCCCCTGCAGCACCTTGTCGAGGGCCCGGTCGGGGCGGTAGAGCTCGTCCAGCTTCTCCGTGATCTTGGCGGGGGCGAGCAGGAAGCTACGGATCTCGCGCGCCGTCGCGAACGCCAGGGCTTTCTCCGCGTCGAGGTCGAACGGGTTCGCCGTCGCCACCTCCAGGAACGAGTCGGTGACGCGGAGCGGCAGGATGTGGTAGCGCCGTGCCAGGGCTTCGGGCACCTTCTCCTTGACCGCCGGGTTGACCGCGTGGACGTCGGCGAGCTTGAGGCGAAACCGTGTCGACAGTGCCGTGAGGATCTGCTCGTCGGTCGCCACCTTCTCCGCCACGAGGGCCTGCCAGAGGGTCTGGCCCGGGGGCGCCTTCGCCCGGAGCTCCGTCAGACGCTCCGGCGTGAGCACCCCCTCAAGGGAGAGAGAGTGGACGAGCCATTCGTCGGGGAAGGGGGTGTCGGCCATCGTTGATTAGACAAAGGTAGCCGGGGGCCCGGCCCAGTCCAGCCCGGACCCTTTCACAGGATGGCCCAGAAATCGCGTGCGACATCGAACGCGAGGCCCAGGCGTCGGCTCTGGCCCCCGAACCCCGCGTCCAGCCGGAAAAACCCGAGCCACTCGAAACCAAGCCCGATGGTGACGCGGGCCCCAGGCGTCGCCGCCCAGGGGGTGCCGGCGATCGGCCGGTCGGCCCACCCTGCCGCGACGTACGGCGCCACGGTGATGGTGCGTGGGGTGCGCGCGTAGGGGCCGGGGCCGAAGGATACGAACGGCACCGGGGCGCGCCACTCGACCTGTGCGAGCGCGACCCGGGCGCCGCCCCACTGTCGGAACGCGTCGCCCAGCAACGTTCCCCGTCCCCCGAGGACGAATGCGCGGTGCGCCGGTAAGGCGGAGCTCGCGATGCCGCCTTGCAAGCGGACCAGCACGCGCGTCCCACCCGCGGGAAGGAGCACGTGCCCGGTGCCCGAGAGCCGCAGGTAGCTCGCGCCGCCGTCCAGCCGCCCGGCCTCCGCCACCGCCTCGTAGTGCAGGTCGTGACGCACGGCAAAGCCCTCGGAGCGCCGACGCAGCGCCAGTTGGGCGAGATCGACGCCGGGGCCGCCCAGCGGCGGATTGGGACGGAACGTACCGGTCGCCGGGTCCGCTCGTACCGCGAGCGAGCGGATGCTCTCGCGCCCCAGCGTTGCGCTCCACTCGCCCCGCACGCCCGTGCCGCGGCGGTAGGCGAGGCGCGCGCCGTCCGCCAGATAGTAGTCGCCGTAGTCCGCGCCGAATTCCTGGGAGGAGAACGAGTTGAGAAGCGGCGCGATCACCGGCACGTCGCTCACGTCGCGCACCTCACGGAACAGGCTCGCCTCGAGCGACGTGCGTCCCGAGTGCTCGGCCGCGGTGAGGCTGCCCTTCGGCCGTCCGTCGGCGAATCCGTAACTTGCGATCCCGCGCAGCTCGCGCCGCTCGCCGCCGCCGCGGAGCACCGCCCCGGCACCCAGCGTGAGCCCTTCGACCCGGTTCGCACGCACGAGATCGGACAGACTGCGCACACCGACGCGACGCGGCTTCAGTCCCGTCAGGGCGCGTCGGCCGGCGATCTCCTGCACCTCCGCCCGGACCCGCTCGAGGTCGTTCTGCCGGACCGGCTCGGCGACGTCCTGGATCGCAGCCGAGAGCGGCTCCCGCCACGGGAAAGAGTCGCGCTCGGCCTTCGGCAGGAACGTGATTTCCTCCCCCGCGAACCACCGCTGCGCCAGCCCCAGATTGAACACATAGCCGTCGATCTCCCAGCGGCCCCGGATGATTCCCCGCGCCGGGACGTCGAGCCAGGTGGCGCGCCGCCGGATCTCGATCTCCTGGCGGTAGGGAAGCCACCAGCGCGCCTCTTGCAGCGCATTGTCGAGCACGATGCTCACGTCCTCGAGTTGCGGGTCGAGGTACGCCTTGGGCGTGAAGTCGAAGGCGAGGCGCACGAGGTCCGCCGTTTCCGCATCCACGTAGAGGGTTCCGACGATCCGCGCCGCGCCGAAATCCTTGGGTCGCACGCGCAACGGGACCACGCGCACTTCGCGCTGGGAGAAGAAGATCGTGGTGGTATCGCCGAGGGCGTAGTCGTACAGCTCCGGCCCGCGCGGGGAGAGCGGGTGCGGCACATCCCGCACCTCGTCCCCCTCGCCCAGTCGGATGGCGGAGCCGAAATTGTTTTGGAAGATCCCGAAGTGGTCGCGGTGATAGTTGATGTCGGTGGGGAGGTCGGCCCGGTCGCGCCAGGCGACGACGCGCTGCTTGCTGCTCCCCGGGGCCTTCCAGTACACTTCCAGCTCCAGCTGGTCCGCCTTGATCAGCCTTGGGGGGTCGGCCAGCCCTTCCCCGAACTGCCCCAGGAAGAAGAGGAAGCCGTGAGCCTGGGCCTTGTAGTCGCGCAACCCCGTGTCGGCCGCGGCGCGGGCGCGGCGCAGGATCGCGCGCTGGGCGAGGCCGGCGGCCGCCTCGGAGTTCCAGCCTTGCGCGGCGGCGCCCGGAGCGATGGCGAGAAGCGCCCAGAGCATGGTAGCGACACGGCAATGCCGTGCCGCTACGACCCGTTCATCGAGGCCCACCTGTCGATCCATCACCCGTTCCCGTCTTCGATCGCGGCCACCGACCCCGCAGCCATGCCGGCCGGAACGCCGCGATGACCGATCGGAGCGCCGAATTCCTGGCGCGAGCGCAGCAGGGCGGGATGGTCCCGCTCGTGCGCGAGGTGGTGCTGGATGCTGATACCCCGCTGGCGGCGTTCGTAAAGGTGGCCCGGCCGCCGTTCGCGTTCCTCCTGGAGTCGCTGGTGGGCGGCGAGCGCTGGGCTCGCTACACCTTCCTCGGGACCGAGCCCCGGGAGGTGTGGCGCTACCGAGGCACGGCGGTCGAGCGCTGGACTCGGGACGCCGCCTGGAAGCGCGCCGGCGAGACCGACGACCCGATCGGACACCTCGCCCAGCGGATGCGGGAGCTTCCCGCCGTGGCCGTTCCCGGGCTGCCCCGCTTCACGGGCGGCGCCGTGGGCTACCTCGGCTACGACCTGGTGCGGACCATCGAGCGCCTGCCCCACGCCCCTCCGGACCCGCTCAACCTCCCCGACGCCGTGATGATGATCGCCGATACGCTGGTCATCATCGACAATCTGTTCGGCCGGGCGATCGTCGTGACGACCGTGGAGGTGCCGCGCAGCGCCACGCCCAGCGGCCGACTCCGGCTGTACGAAGCGGCGGAGGCGCGGCTCGACGAGATCATCGGCCGCCTGCGCGCCCGGCACGACCTCGCACCGCTCGCGTTGCCCGACGCCCCGGCGGCTGTCCCGACCGCGTCGTCCTACCCGCGGGAGGCGTTCGAGCGGGACGTGGCGCGGATCCTCGAGTATATCCGGGCGGGCGACACGTTCCAGACCGTGCTGTCGCGCCGCCAGGAGGCGGTGGTCGCGGTGGATGCCCTGCTCCTGTACCGCTATCTGCGGGCGCTCAATCCGGCGCCGTACCTGTTTTACCTCGCACTCGAGGATGTTGCGCTGGTGGGCAGCTCCCCCGAGGTGCTGGTGCGGGTGGAGGGAGGGGAGGTGACCGTCCGGCCGATCGCCGGCACGCGGCCGCGGGGCCGGACCCAGGAGGAGGACGGCGCGCTCGCCCGCGCCCTGCTCGCCGACGAGAAGGAGCGCGCCGAGCACATGATGCTCGTGGACCTGGGGCGGAACGATGTGGGCCGGGTGGCGCGGTTCGGAACGGTCCGTGTCAGCGACCTCCTGACGGTCGAGCGCTACTCGCACGTGCAGCACCTCGTGAGCGAGGTGCGCGGCAAGCTGCGCGAGGGCTACGACGCCCTCGACGTGTTCAAGGCCTGTTTCCCTGCGGGCACGGTGACCGGCGCTCCCAAGGTGCGGGCCATGGAGATCATCGACGAGCTCGAGCCCGAGCGCCGGGGGCCCTACGCCGGGGCGGTGGGGTACGTGGGGTGGGGCGCCGCGAGTCTCGACACCGCCATCGCGATCCGCGCCGCCGTGGTGCTGAGGGACCGGGTCCTCGTGCAGGCCGGCGCCGGCATCGTCGCCGACTCCGACCCGGCGCGCGAGTTTCTGGAGACGGAGCACAAGGCGCAAGCGGTGCTGAAGGCGTTGGCCCTGGCGACGGCGGCGGGATGACGGGCGCCGAGGCCGGCGCGTATATTCTGGATTCCGTGTTCAAGCTCTTCAGCACGACGGGCGAACAGTCGATCGACCTGAAGCCCGGTCGCACCGTCGTAGTGGGGCGCGCCGTCACGAGCGACGTCCCCATCTACGATCCTACGATCTCCCGCCGCCACGCCGAAGTCAGTCTCACTGAGGGCGGTGTGAAAGTGAAGGACGTCGGCTCCTCCAACGGCACCTTCCTGAACGGCGCCCGGATCACCGAAGCGATCGCCGGCGAGAACGACGTCATCACCTTCGGCAAGGTGGCGTTCCGGGTGAAGGAAGTGACCGCCCCGGCGCCGCGCCCCAAGGTCGTGCCGCCGCTCCCCTCGGAGTTCGGCGCGAAGGCGGGCAGCACGATCCTGCGCCAGCTGCCGGTCACGAACTCGGGCGGCGTACCCGCCATCGTCCTGGACAGCCCCGCGGGACCGTCGCACCTCAGAGTCTCGGCGCCATCGCTCGAGGAGCGGCGCCAGAAGAAGCTCGAGCTCTTGCTCGAGGTCTCGAAGGAGCTGTCCAGGCAGCAGGAGCTCGACCGCCTGCTGGACAAGGTCGTGGACTTCACGTTCCAGATCATGAACGTGGACCGGGTCTCGATCCTGCTGCTCGAGGAGGCGACGGGGGAGCTCGTGCCGAAGATCTCGAAGGGGCGCACGGCGCAGTCGGCCGCGTCCAAGCACGTGCCGCAGTCCATCGCACGCCGGGTGGTCGAGGAGCGGGTGGCGATCCTCTCGGACAATACGCCGGCCGACGAGCGCTTCAAGGGGAAGTCGATCCTGATCCAGAGCGTGCGCAGCGCCATGTGCACGCCGCTCATGGGGACGGCCCAGAAGGTCCTCGGCATCCTGTACGTGGACAATCTGACCGCGGCGCACTCGTTCGCCGACGAAGACCTCGAGTTCCTGATCGCCTTCGGCTCCCTCGCCGCCGTGGCCATCGAAAACTCGCAGCGCTCCGAGCGCCTGCGGCACGAGGCGCTGGTGCTCTCCAACTTCCAGCGCTACTTCGCGCCCAACGTCGCCGCCCAGATCGCCGAGCAAACGGGGGCCGTGCAGCTGGGCGGCCAGAAGCGCCCGGTGGTGATCTTCTTCTCGGACATTCGTGGCTTCACGGCGATGTCCGAGACGATGAGCCCCGACGACATCGCCACGCTGCTCACCGAGTACTTCACCGAGATGGTGGAGCTCGTGTTCGAGCACGGCGGCACGCTCGACAAGTTCATGGGCGACGCGATGCTGGCGCTGTGGGGCGCCCCCATCGTCCACGAGGACGATGCCGACCGCGCGATGCAGTGCGCCCTGGACCAGCTGACCGCGCTCGAGAAGTTGAACCGGAAGTGGAAGGACGAGGGCCGCCCCGAGCTGGGCGTCGGGTTCGGCATCAACTTCGGCGAGGTGTTCGCGGGCAACATCGGCTCCGATCGCCGGCTCGAGTACACGGTGATCGGAGACGCCGTGAACACCGCCAGCCGGCTGTGCGCCAACGCGGGCCGGAACGAAATCCTCATCTCCGAGCCGTTCTACCGCGAGCTCAAGCACCCCCCCGGGGTCGAGACCCTGGAGCCGATCCAGGTCAAAGGGAAGGCCAAGAAGGTCCCGGTCTATCGGGTGAAGCGGTAAGGCAGGCCGAAGCGCTCCAGGAGCTCGAGCGCCAGCCTGAGCGGCAGGCCCATCACGCCGAAGAAGTCCCCACGGATCCCCTCGACCAGCGCCGCCCCCTTCCCCTGAATCGCGTAGGCGCCCGCCTTGTCCATCGGCTCTCCAGTGGCGACGTACGCGGCGATCGCGTCCCCGGACAGCCGCCGAAACGTCACCTCGGTGACATCGAGCGCGTGCTCCAGCCGCCCGTCGAGCGCGACCGCGACGGCCGTCATCACCCGATGGGTGCGGCCCTGGAGCCGCCCCAGCATCGCCTCCGCTGCGGCGGGGGTGCTCGGCTTCTCGAAGATCTCGCCGCGCAGCACCACGGTCGTGTCGGCTGCGAGCACGAGCTCGCCGCGCTCGCGCGCGGCCACGACTCGCGCCTTCTCGCGCGCCAGCCGCACGACGTACGCCTCGGGCAGCTCCGAGCTCTCCCGCGTCTCGTCCACCCCGTGCGCGACGACGCGGAACGGCAGCCCCAGCATCTCGAGCAGCTGCTTCCGCCGGGGCGAGCCGCTCGCGAGGACGAGACTCATTTTTCGAGCAGGAGGGTCACGGGCCCGTCGTTCACCAGCTCCACCTCCATCATCGCCCCGAACTCCCCCGTCTCCACTTTCAGCGCTCCCCCGCCCTTCTCCCGCAGCAGCGCGAGGAAGCGGTCGTACAAGGGGATCGCGATCTCGGGAGGCGCGGCGTCCACGAAGCTCGGCCGCCGCCCCTTGCGCGCATCGCCATACAGAGTGAACTGGGACACCACCAGCACCGCCCCGCCGACGTCCGCGAGCCCGAGATTCATCTTTCCCTCGGTGTCGGCGAAGAGGCGCAGGCCGAGGATCTTGTCGGCCATCCAGACGAGCGTCGCTTCGGTGTCGCCGGGCGCGAAGCCAGCCAGCACGACGAACCCCACCCCGATCTTCCCGGCCGCGCTCCCAGCGATGCGCACTTCCGCGCGCGACACGCGCTGGACCACCACCCTCATGCCCCCCCCCTCTCCCCACCCCCCTAGTGCGGAGTGTGGAGTGCGGAATGCGGAGTGTATCGTTCGGGTGTCACGCTGGCAGGCGGTCTCCGCGGATCGACCTCGGCCCTGCAATTCCGCATTCCGCACTCCGCATTGGATTCACTCCACCGTCACGCTCTTCGCCAGGTTCCGCGGCCGATCCACGTCGCAGCCTCTGCGCACCGCGATGTAGTAGGCCAGCAGCTGCAGCGGCAGGACGGTGAGGATCGGCGTGAGCAGGTCGAGGGTCTCCGGCACTTCGATCTGGTGGTCGGCGAGCCTGGCCAGGCCCGTGTCGCCCTCCGTCACCACGGCGACCACGCGCCCGCCGCGCGCCTTCACCTCCTCCACGTTCGACACGACCTTCTGGTACACCGCGTCCCGCGGCGCGAGGAAGACGACGGGCATGAGGTCGTCGATGAGCGCAATCGGGCCGTGTTTCATCTCGGCGGCAGGGTATCCCTCGGCGTGGATGTAGGAGATCTCTTTGAGCTTGAGCGCGCCCTCCAGCGCCACGGGGAAGTTGTAGCCGCGGCCGAGATAGAGCACGTTGGTGGCCCGCATGACGCGCTCGGCGATGCGCTCCACGTCGGCGGCCTTCGCGAGTATGCGCTCGACCAGCTCCGGGAGCCGCAGCAGGGCCCGCGCCACCTCCCGCCCCTGCAGGATCGAGAGCGCCCGGACGCGGCCCATCGTGAGCGTGAGCAACGCCAGCGCCACGATCTGACTGGTGAACGCTTTTGTTGAGGCCACGCCGATCTCGGGGCCGGCGTGCAGGTAGATCCCGCCGTCCACCTC
>QHVD01000109.1:23717-24144 GCA_003222235.1 Gemmatimonadota bacterium
TACTCCACCTCCGAGGGAATCCGCGCGAGCTCTTCCATCATGTATTCGCCGATCAGGGCCGAGTGCCAGGACGTGCCGCAGGCGGTGAAGACGATCCGGTTCACCTGGAGCAGCTGCTCGTCGCGCAGGTTCAGCCCGCCGAGCCGGGACGCGCCCTCTTCCTCGAGCACGCGCCCCCGCAGCGTGTTCCGCAAGCTCTCCGGCTGCTCCATGATCTCCTTCAGCATGAAGTGCGCGTAGCCGCCGCGCTCGATCTTCGCGAGGTCCCAGTCCACGCGGCTCACCGCCTTCTCCTTCTCCGCGGTGTCCAGGTCGACGATGCGGTAGTCGCCCGGCCGCACCACGGCGATCTCGCCGTCGTCCAGGTAGACCACCGAGCGCGTCTGCGCCAGCACCGCGGAGGCGTCGGAGGCGATGAAGTTCTCCC
>QHVD01000414.1 GCA_003222235.1 Gemmatimonadota bacterium
AGTCTGCGTTCGCGCCGAGCAGCTTGGTTTTCTCGTCGCTCGGTGGGCCGAGGGACGCCGTGAGGGCGGTCTTCAATTGGTCGTTCGCGCTGTTCTCGCCGTAGGTTCCATCCACGCGCAACCCGACCGGCCATCGGGGCGGTCTGAAGGCCACGAACGCCATCCCCTGCCATCCCCGGTTGAAGCCGTCGCCGCTCGGGTCCCGGTGATAATCGCCGGTGGAGACCGTCAGGCTCGCCGCGACGCCGAAGTTCGGCCGGGCGCCCTGCGCGGCGACGCTCGCCGTGGCGACGAGGGAGGCGACGACGAGGACGCTCGCCGCTTTGCGTGACGACGACATGGCCTGGCAACCTACCGGCCGCCCACCGGTCGGCAAGGCCCAGGTCAGTGCCGTTGCAAACCGCACCCACCACTGACGAAACAACGGCGGCTCGGCGAACGTTGGAGACCACCCTTTCCTGAGGCTCTTGTGGCGCACCCGTTTCCTTCGTGCCGCCCCATCCCGCTCGCTGCGGCGGCGTTGACCCTGGCAGCGTGCGGCGTCGGGGCGCCGTCGCAACCGCTCAACCCCCCGGTCCCCAGCCCGTCGGCGGCGGAAGCGCCCAGCGCCTTCGACGACAGGAGCAACGGCATGGTCGATGATTCGACCCATCAGGCCGATCAGACGGCCTTCGACGAGGTCGAAGAAATCGCCGATGGGTTGGGGCCGCTCTACAACGCGCAGTCATGCCGCGAGTGCCACCAGAACCCGACCTCCGGCGGACCGAGCCAGATCAGCGAATTGCGCGTCGGTCACCTGGGCCCCGATGGACAGTTCCGCGATGCAGACATCCCGATTGCCCGGGGCGCGGTCGTCATCTCCGGCCGCACCCTCGTCAACGATCGGGCCATCTGCCCGAATGCCGCGTTCCCCGACTCGGAGATTCAGGAGCGGGTACCCGACACGGAGACCATCCGCACGACGCGACTCGCCCTCAATCTGCTCGGGGACGGTCTGGTGGAAGCGGTCGCCGAGCAGACGCTGATCGACCTCGCGCGCGAGCAACGCCGGGCCACGGGCGGCCGGATCCACGGACAGGTGCTGCGGGTCCCGATCGTGGAAGCGCCGGGGCACACGGGCATCGGGCGGTTCGGCTGGAAGGATCAGCACGCCAGCCTGTTGTCGTTCTCGGGCGACGCCTACCTCAACGAAATGGGAATCACCAGTCGCCTCTTCCCCGAAGAGGTGACCGATCTGTGCAACACCGTCGCCGAGCCCAACAACACGCCGGACTCGACCGGGATCGAAGACGTCGATCGGTTCACCCGCTTCGTGCGGGCCACCAAGGCGCCCGCCCGCGACCGGGAGCTCGCGGCGAGCCCGCAGGCAATGAGGGGGTCCGCGCTGTTCGACAGCATCGGATGCCCCCTGTGCCATGTCCGTACTCTCACGACGGCCCCGGCCGGCACCCAGATCAACGGCGGCACGTTCACGATCCCGCCCGCGCTCGGCGACAAGGTGTTTCATCCGTTCGGAGACTTCCTGCTGCACGACGTCGGGACCGGGGACGGGATCGCCGTGGCGATGGCGGAACATTACGGCCGCAAGGTCTATCAAGTCCTCTGGAAGGAGTTGGTGAGGGACAGCATCCTGCACGCCCGCAACAAGGTCCGTACCGCCCCCTTATGGGGCGTGCGCCTGCGCCCGCGGTTGATGCACGACGCGGCCTCCCTGACGTTGCGCGACGCGATCTTGCGTCACGGAGGGGAAGCAGGCGCGGTGACCTATCGGTTCACGAAGCTGCCGCGAAGCGGGCAGCAAGCCATCATCGAGTTCTTGAAGTCGCTGTAGCCATGACTTACGCCACGCTGCTCGGGTCGGCGCTGTGGGCGCTGCTCGCGAACAAGATGCGCAGCCTCCTGACGGTGCTGGGCATCACGATCGGTATCGCGGCGGTCATCTGCGTAGTAGCCATCGGCAAGGCTGGCCAGGCCCAAGTCGAGCGGCAGCTCAACAATCTGGGCGACAACTTCGTGTGGATCGAGGCGGGTGGCCGCGCCGTCAACGGGGTCCGCACCGGCACGCATGGGACCAAGACCCTCGTTCTGTCGGACGCCGTGGCCATCAAGAATCAGATCGAGCTGATCAAGAGCGTCTCGCCCAACGTTGACGGTTCCATCCAGATCATCTACGCCAACCAGAACTGGTACACTGGGTACCGGGGCGTCTCGCCGGAATACTTCGACATCAAGCGCTGGTTCGTCGATCAGGGCGCCGTCTTCTCGCGGGACGACGTGGATCGGGCCGCGGACGTCTGCGTGATCGGGCGCACCGTGCGCGATCAGCTTTTCGGCGCGGACGACCCCATCGGAAAGGTGATCCGGGCGAGGAATCTCCCGTGCAGAGTGGTGGCGACACTCCAGCCGAAGGGACTCTCCGTCTCCGGTCAGGACCAGGACGACACCGTCATCCTGCCCTACACGACGGTGATGAAGAAGATCAAAGGCATCACCTGGCTCGACGACATCC
>QHVD01000415.1 GCA_003222235.1 Gemmatimonadota bacterium
CCCGACATCGTTCTTGCGAGAACCGAGAACCGTGCGGGTGAAGTTGTCGGTCGGGAGTTCGGCGCGCTGCTCAAGCTGCCGGTGAAGGAAACGGGAACGAAGGTGATCAGACTGTAGGTCCCACCACGCCATAACGCTATCTGCTCGTATCTTCGGATACCGCCGTCGCCCAGGAGGAAACATGACGCCGCTCAGCATCGCAACCATGAGAGGGGCGTGTGCTGCCGGATCAGTTATTCACACCGGTCAGCGTTTTGAGCAGCCCTAGGCGCGACTCCCCACCGGTAGCTCTCGACGTACCAGCACCGTCAACACGACGGCGGTGAGGAAAAGTGCCGCCACGTCGCCCCAGAGGTGCCCGATCTGACCGGGGTCGGTCACGGAGTGCACCGCCATGACGGCGCCGTGCACGATGCTCGACCAGACCGTGAACCAGATGAGGCTCACGTTGCGGGCCGGGTCTCGCGCCGCGAGCAGCAGGAAGACGCCGAGCGTAGCGTAGATACCCCAAATCATCTGGAGGTATGCCGGCTGCTCCGGCGCCCACGCCCAGCCACTCGGCCAGATGCGATTGAAGAGGGGAATACCGAAGATAAAGATGAGGCCGAAGATCCTCAGCACCGGCCGCAGGAGAGAAGAGGAAGCAGCGCCGTTCATTGGTTCCTCCGCTGGAGTTCCTTCGCTGGAGATGTGAACTAGTGGTGTGGCTGGCCGCCGGCGCGCCGATCGGCCAGGAAGCCGGTAGCGGTGAGAGCCATTCCGAGCCCCACGATCGCGGTGAGCACCAGGAACAAGGGATCTCGCGACGACACATACAGGGCGACCATCGTCGCGACGAGCACGACGCGCACGACGAGCGTCGTCGGGTAGAGCGCCGCCACCCGGTGCCGGACGATCTGGGCGACGAGAATACCGAGCGCCAGAAGGAGGGAGCCCATGAACCGCACCAGCACCGCCGGATAGCTGCCGGTCGCGCCGAGGAGCTGGAGCGCGCGCGCCGGCGCGAACAGCAGGGCCAGTCCGCCGAGGGTGAGATAGCCCACGAGGTAACAGAAGCTGAGGCGGGTCCAGCGCATCATGCCCCTCCCTTGGTGAAGTCCTGCACCGCTCCCACGAAGGCATCGGGTGCGTCGAGTGCGAGGAAGTGTCCGGCGTCCTTCACGGTGCGCAACCCGGCGCCGGGAATGGCCTGCCGATCGGCCTCCCGCTCCGGGACCCGGGACCAGTCGTGGTCGCCATATACGAGGAGCACGGGACGGTCAATCGACTTGTACTCGGAGCGCGCTCGCTCCCACCCCGCCCAGTGGCGGACCAGCGACATGAACGCCTGATAGTGGCCCGGCCTGTTGCCGACTTCGTACATTTCTTGCGCCAGGGCGGCCGGCATCGCATCGGGCCGATACACGCCGCCCTCGAGGATGCGCTTCACGATCGGATATCCGCGCATTCGGGTGAACGTGGCGCCGAGGATCGGCACGTCGTTGAGGGCGAACAGCACGTTGGCGATTGGCGAGCTGCGCCGGATCCCGCGCCCACCGTCGTAATCGTACGGATTGACTGCTACGACTCGACGCACCGACGGGTGATGTCGCGCGGCGAGCAGCAGCGCGATGCTCCCACCGATCGACTCTCCCACCACGACGGCATCCTTGATCTCGAGGGCCTCGAGAAATCCGGCCACACTCGAGACGAAGAACACAGGCGTATACGCGGTCTTAGGGATGTCCGAATAGCCGTGGCCAGGATAGTCGAGCGCGTACACGCGAAACCGCTTCGCGAGCGCCGGTACGACCCGTTGAAACATGTCGAGCTGGGTACGGAGCGTATGCAACAGCACGAGTGCCGGTCCCTGCCCCACCGTGATGTAGCGCAGGCGCGTGCCGCCGACCGTGACGTAGCGAATCGGGATCTCCGGCGCCCATGAGAGCCGCTCGGGCGCGGCGGGCGCACGTCGGAGCCACTCGACGAGGTAAGAGACGAGCGGCAGGCCGATCAACACCGCCGCGGCGACGATCCATGCGGTAGTCATATTGATGTATATACATGTTGTTGTCGTTAGAGACAACGCGTCCAGTTAGACAACAGTTCCCCAGAACTCGCTTGACCGAGCGTCCACAGGTGCATATGCATATAAACATGACTGCCAAGGTGTTAGCGCCCGCTCCACTGCCCTGCGCCTGCGCGAACATGCGCCGGGCGGCGCGGGCCATGACTCAGCTGTACGACGCGGCGCTGCGGCCGAGCAGGCTCCGGATCACCCAATTCACATTGTTACAGGTCCTGGAACGAACCGGTGAGCCGATGACCCAGGGCGCGCTCGGCGACCTCCTGGCGCTCGACACTACGACGCTCAGCCGTACGCTCAGACCGCTGGAGCGGGCCAAATGGATTCGACGCGTGGAGGGCGGCGACGCCAGGGAGCGCCGCATCGAGCTTGCGACTCAAGGCCGGCGCGTTCTCGAGCGCGCGACCCCCGCGTGGGAGCGCGTACAGCGACGGCTCAGGACGAGGCTGGGTCAGCGGGGCTGGGTGGCACTGCAGGCGC
>QHVD01000110.1 GCA_003222235.1 Gemmatimonadota bacterium
TGCCGCCCTCTCAGCGGCCCGGCGGGCCGCCGATCGGCCGTCGCTCGTCATCGTGCGGACGCACATCGCGTACGGCAGCCCGCACAAGCAGGACACCCCCGAGGCGCACGGCTCGCCTCTCGGCGAGGAAGAAGTGAAGCTGACGAAGCAGCGCCTGGGCTGGCCGAGCCTCGAGCCATTCCATGTCCCCGAGGAGTCGCTGGCCTACTGGCGCAGGGCGCGAGAGCGCGGCGCCCGGCTCGAGGCCGAGTGGCAAGGGAAGTACGAGGCCTACCGTCGGGCCCACCCCGAGCTCGCCGCCGAGCTCGAGCGACGCCTCAACGGCCGGCTCCCTGACGACTGGGACGCCGACCTGCCCGCGTTCACGGCGAAGGACGCGCAGGCGACGCGTGCCGCTTCGGCCAAGGTCCTCAACGCCATCGCGGTGAAGCTGCCCGAGGTGATCGGCGGCTCGGCGGACCTCGCCGGCTCGACCCAGGTCGTCTTCAAGGACGGCGGCGACGTCGCGGCTGGGAACTGGCATGCCAAGAACATCCATTTCGGCGTCCGCGAGCACGGCATGGGCGCGATTCTCAACGGGCTCGCCCTGCACGGCGGGGTGCGGCCGGTCGGCTCGACCTTCCTGATCTTCTCCGAGTACATGCGGCCCTCGATCCGGCTCGCGGCGCTGAGCGGGCTCCCCGCGATCTACGTCTTCAGCCACGACTCGATCGGGCTCGGCGAGGACGGGCCGACCCACCAACCGGTTGAGCAGCTGGCGTCATTGCGCGCGATCCCGAATCTGACCGTGATCCGTCCCGCGGACCCGACCGAGGCGGTCGAGGCCTGGCGGGTTGCGGTGCGGCACCGCCACGGCCCGGTGGCGCTGGTGCTCACTCGTCAGACGGTCCCGGTGATCGACCGGTCGAGGTATGCGCCCGCGAGCGGGCTCCGTCACGGCGCGTACGTGCTGGCCGAGCCCCCCGCCGGCAAGCCCGCGCTCCTCCTGATCGCCACCGGTTCCGAAGTGGAGCTCGCCTTGGGCGCGCACGAGCGGCTCACCGCCGCGGGCGTCGCCGCGCGCCTTGTGAGCATGCCCAGCATGGAACTGTTCGCCGCAGAGTCGCCGGAGTACCGGGACACGGTGCTGCTGCCATCGGTGCGAGCCCGCCTCGCGGTGGAGGCCGCCTCACCTCAGCCGTGGTACCGCTGGGTGGGTGATCACGGAGCGGTGCTGGGGTTGGAGCGCTTCGGCGCCTCGGCGCCGTATCCGCGCCTTTACCAGGAGTTCGGGATCACTGTGGACGGTGTGGTGCGCCGGGCTTGGGAGTTACTCGGCGCGTAGGGGCTTCGGCTGTGCTCTAATCGCCTGCCTGCTGTCGACTGCGATTCGTGCCCGCCATTCGCTCCAACACCCGTCGCGCGGCCGCGCGTCCCGACTTCACGCACGCCGACACCCCCGCGCCGTCCACGCCCGCTCCCGCGATCTCGAGGGGCGGCAGCAGGGACAACAGCTCCCGCATCCTCGCGACGTGCTGCGCGTGCTGCGGCTTGTAGCGCGGCACGCCGCGAGTCCAGTGGAACGCCCGACTCCACAGCGGCGCTCCGGTGACACCGAGAATCTTCGCGAGCTCCGCGTGGGCGACCGACGCCGGATCGCCGTCCAGCGGCGCGACGAACGCGCGCAGCAGCGCATAGCCCCCCGGCGCCCGGCCCGGATACTTGAACGACGCGTATGTGCAGGCGCGGACCGGCGTGCCCGACTCCCCTGCGGAAACGAATCCTGTGCCGCTCAGCTTCCCCGTGAGTCCATTCCGCTCGTACGCGAGTGAGACCGTGACGCTCGGGTAATAGAGCACGTCTTCTAGGCAGCGGGCCGCGACCACGCCGAGGGCGGCGACGAGGCGCGCGGCCGCCCACGCCGGCAGCGCCAAGACCACGCCCTCAGCTTCGACCACCGAGCCGCCCGCGAGGCTCAGCCGATAGCCGCGACGCGAGGGCGCGATCGCGGTCACGCCCATCCCCGTGCGCACCGCCGAGCCCAGCCTGGCGAGCAGCGCCTCGACGACGTCCCCCATCCCGCCCCTGAAGCTCCGGAATCCTTGGCTCACGTCCACGCCCGTCTGGCCTTCGATCCCGAGCAGCGCCGCCGCCTGTCCCTCCGCGAGCGGCGCCAGCTCCTTGCCGTTCCACAGCAACGACCCGCGCGCCAGCGGATCCACCAGCCGGTCGCCGATTCCCAGTTCCCGGGCGAGCACCTGGATGTCCGGCTCGGCGGCAAGGAAGCCGTCCGGTCCGCCTTCGACGACGAAGCCGTCGCGCCGCTCGGTCACGATGACGCCGCCCGCGCGTCGCCCGCTCTCGAGCACGGACACATCCGCCCCGGTCCCTTGCAGCTCCCACGCCGCCGCGAGCCCGGTCACGCCGCCGCCCACCACGGCCACGGTCGTCACTCCCAGCCGCGCTCCAACGCCGCGGTCCGGGCGAGGTCGGCGAGCGCACCGATCAGCCGGGGGTCGTCGTTCAGGGACGCCGTCCGCTCGAGCCGCGCGCCCAGCCGCTCGGCTTGGTGGCGGTACATCACGTCCACGTCGTAGAGGATCTCCACGTGGTCGCTCACGAATCCGATCGGCACGATGAGGAACTCCCGATGCCCGGCGCCCGCCAGCTGCGCCAGCACATCCCCCACCTCCGGGCCGAGCCACGGCTCGGGCGTGGCGCCCGCACTCTGGTAGGCAAAGTGCCATTGCGGAAGCCCGGCGAGCCGCCCCACCGCGGCGGCGCTGACCCGCAGCTGGTCCGGGTACGGGTCGCCCTGGGCGAGGATGCGCTGCGGCAAGCTGTGGGCCGTGAAAATGACCTGAACGCCGCTCCGCGACGGAAATCGCCGCAGCGCTTCCATGACGCGCGCCGCGACGGCGTCGAGAAATCCGGGGTGATCGCCCCAGCTCCGCACCAGCGCGAGCTGCACCCGCCCCGCCGCCGCGTCCAGCACCTTCTTCTCATAGGCGCCGACGGACATCGCCGAATAGTGGGGCGCGAGCACGATCCCGACGAGCCGCCGGTGGCCCGCCGCGACGATTCGCTCGAGGGCAGCCCCGATGTACGGGTGCCAGTGCCGCATCCCCACATACACCGCGAATTCGGGGCCCAGTGCGTGGCCCAGCGCGCGCGCCTGGGCCTCCGTGAGCTCGCGGATCGGTGAGCGGCCGCCGATCCGCGCATAACGGGCCTTGATCTCGTCCACGAGCTCCCGGCTGGTGGGCCGCCCGGCGCGCACGTCGAGCAGGTACGCCTCCACATCGTCGAGCTTGTCGGGCCCGCCGTAGGCCATCAGGAGGACGGCGACGCCATCAGCCCCCATGCGCGATTTCCACCACCCGCCGCAGCGCGTCGACTGGCGTCTCGGGGAGGACGCCGTGGCCGAGATTGAAGATGTGACCCGGGCGCCCGCCCCCGCGCGCGAGCACGTCGCGCACGCCCGCTTCGAGCAGGGGGCGCGGTGCGAGCAGCGCGACGGGGTCGAGGTTGCCCTGGATCGCGCGCCCGGGCCCGAGCTGCTCCCACGCGATGTCGAGGGGAATGCGCCAGTCCACGCCGATCACGTCGCCCCCCGCCCGCGCGAAGTCCGCGAGGAAGGTCGCGGTGCCGGTGCCGAAGTGAATCACCGGCACGCCGGCCCGGCGTGCGAGCGCGAGGGCGCGCTGGCTGTGGGGGAACACATAGGCGGCGTAGTCGGCGGGGGACAGGCACCCGACCCAACTGTCGAAGAGCTGGAGCGCCCGCGCGCCCGCCCCCGCCTGGGCCGCGAGGTAGCGCCCCACGAGCTCGGCGAGCCGCTCCATCAGCGCGTGCCAGGCGCGGGGCTCGCCATACATGAAGCGCTTGGTGAGCACGAAGCTCCGCGTCGAGCCGCCCTCGATGGCGTAGCTCGCAAGCGTGAACGGTGCGCCCGCGAACCCGATGAGGGGAATGTGCTGGGGGAGCGCCCGGGCGGCGAGCCGCACCGCCTCGATCACGTAGCCCAGGTCCTGGGCCGGATCCACCGGCGGCAGCTCGAGTACCTGCGCCGCGTCGCGGATAGGCCGCGTGATCTGCGGCCCGTCGCTCGCGGCGAACGTGAGGCCGAGGCCGAGCGGCTCGAAGGGGAGCAGGATGTCGGCGAACAGGATCGCCGCGTCCACGCCGAGCCGCTCCACTGGCTGGAGCGTGACCTCCGCGGCGAGCTCGGGCCTGTGGCACAGCTCCAGGAGTGAGTGCTTCTGGCGGCGCGCGCGGTATTCCGCCAGGTAGCGGCCCGCCTGCCGCATGAACCACACCGGGGTGACGTCGGTGGGCTCGCGCCGACACGCCTTCAGGAAACGGCTGTCGTCAGCGGCGGGGGACAACCGTCGGCTCGCGCGCCTCGGCGGGCGCGATGAGGATCGCGTCCTCTTCGAGCTTGACCCGGTAGGTTGCAACGGGGATTGCGGGCGGACCGCCCAGCACCTGACCGGTCTCGAGAGAGAACACGCCCTCGTGCCACGGGCAGGTCACCGCGCACCGCGCGAGATCGACCGCGCCCTCGGAAAGACTGGCCCGGGCGTGTGTGCAGCGGTTCGCGATCGCGTAGACGGAGCCGTTCACGTTGAACAGCGCCACCGCCTCGCCCGCCGCGTAGACGCGCTTGCTCGCCCCCGGCGGCAGCTCCGCCAGCGTCGCCACCGGTGTGTACCCGTCGGCCCGCGTCGGCCGGCGCGATACGGCCTGGACCGACCCCGCGCCGCCCAGCGTATCGAGCAGGTCCCAGAGCGACATCTGCACGCACGTGAGCGTCGGCGTGTCGCGCAGCGTATAGGAGGACGCCTTGCTCTCGCGCAATTCCATGACCAGGTCGAGAAAGTCGGCGGGATTGTCGCCCTCGAAGGCGAGGACGAATTCCTGGTCGTCGAGCCCGTAGGAGTACGTCGTGTTCAACCGGATGGACGGGTAGCGGCGGCCGACGCGCACGTGCTCGTCCATCATCGCCTGCCGCTCCGCCTTGGGGAGCAGATACCAGGCGCGTGTCTTCACGAACGGATACACGAACAGGTAGCGCGCGTTGCTGGGCCGGATCACGAGCCGGGAAGGCTGGTTCGACTCCTCCGGGAACTCGTAGATCGAGCGCCGCGTCATCGCGAGATAGTTGTAGGGGGTCGTCAGGTAGGCGCCGAGGTCGGTGCGGTTGAGCGCCGTCTGCAGCGCGACGAGCGAGTCCAGGTCCTCCGCCACCTGCCACAGGAGGAAGTCGCAGTCCCCGCGAATGCCGACGAGCCCGTACGGCCGCAGCAGCAGGCGCCCGTGGAAGCTGTCGATGGTCTCGCCGAACTCGATCTTGGACGCCGCCTGCCGCTCGGCGCTCAGCCTGCGCCACGCGTTGTCCAGTTTGTAGAACGCGAAACGGACGACCTGGCGGCGTTCGGGAGACTGGGCGGTCATGGAACGGAATCTAATGCGGAATGCAGTGCGGAATGCGGAATGGAAGAGTCCCCCCTCAATTGCGCATTTCCGCATTCCGCATTGATCGCTGCTCCGCTGCTTTGTCGTCTCGCCTCTCCTTCCAGATCTTGCGAACCACGAGCACGCCGATGGTCCCGAAGATCGCCAGCGGCGTCAACGCAAGCAGCACCGAGGCGACGAAGTACAAGAGCTCCAGTTTGGCGTCGTCCCCGTGGAGCAGCAGGGTCGCGAGGGTCATCGGCCGAGGAAGCGCTTCAGGTGGCGCAGGTAATAGACGAGCGCCACGGTCGCGACGGCGAACCCGAGCGCGAGGACCAGGCTCCCCCCAGTGCGGGACTCGCGGTAGCTCCACGCCGCCCACACCGTGAACCCCGCGGAGAACACGATCGCGGTCGAAATGAGCAGGCGGTGGAACGGGATCATGATCACCCCCTACGTCACGACTTTGTCCAGCACCATCAGCGTGAGTAGCGCCGGGAGGTACACGATCGACACGAAGAACACGCGCCACGCGCGCGCGGCAGTGGCGGCCAGCGTCATCGCCGCCGATGCGACGAGGTAGGCGAGCCCCAGCGCCGCTGCGCCGAAGAAGTAAACGGCACCCGTGATGCCGAGCAACGTGGGCAGGAGGCTCACCGGCAGCAGCGTCGCCGCGTAGAGCAGCGCCATCCACCCGGTGCGGCTTCCGTCCGGATCCTCGACGCACAGCATGGCGAGCCCGCTGCGGCGATAGTCCTCCCGGTAGATCCACGCGAGCGCAAGGAAATGCGGCAGCTGCCACAGAAACAGGATCGAGAACAGCGCCAACACCGCGCCGCCCGCCTCGCCGCCCGCCGCCGCCCACCCGCCGACGACCGGCAGGGCTCCGGGGACCGCGCCGATGAGCGTGTTGAGCGACGTGCGGCGCTTGAGCGGCGTGTACAGCAGCACGTAGCTCGCGAGCGTGAGGGCGGCGAGGCCGGCGGTGACGAGGTTGACCGCGAGGGCGAGATATGCGACGCCCGCGACGGAGATCGCCCCGGCGAATGCGCCGGCCGCCCGCGGGGTGATGCGCCCCGATGGGAGGGGGCGATCTCGGGTTCGCCGCATCCGCGCGTCGACGTCGCGCTCCCGCAGCTGGTTGAACGCGTTGGTGCCGGCCGCGACCAGCACGGTGCCGATCAAGGTGTGTACCAGCAGCCGGAGGTCCACCCCCGTGCGGGAGCCGAGATAGAACCCCGCGGCGGCGGTGAGCACCACGAGCTGCGTGATGCGCGGCTTCGTCAGCTCGAGGAACGCTACCAGACGTGCTCCGACATCGCGGCCAGAACGAAGATCACGGCGAGGGGCAGTGGCACGAGCGCCAGCATTCTCAGGTTCCACCGCTCGAATTTCAGATGCATGAAGAAGAGCGCGACGAGGGCTGCCTTCCACACGGCCAGGAACAGCAGCAGCAGCAGCTTCATGTTGCGCGAAATGGGCAGCTCGAACGCGAGCGCCAGCTCCGCCACTGTCAAGATGAAGAGGTAGGCCCATATCGCCACGTAGTTGGGTCGCTTGTGCGCGGTCTCCATCAGGGGCCCTCAGATCAGGTAGACGATGGTGAACAGGATGATCCACACCAGATCGACGAAGTGCCAGTAGAGACCGATCGTCTCGATCCCGCGGTAGTCCTGCTGCGAGTACTTCCCCCGCAGCGTCTTGGTGAAGTACAGGTACGCCATCGAGATCACGCCGCAGGTGACGTGGAAGCCGTGGAACCCGGTCATCGTGTAGAAGCTCGAGCCGAACAGGCCCATCGTCGCCGCCGGGAGCGTTCCGTTCGCCACGAGCTCGGCCAGCTCGCTGCCCTCCCGCACCCCGCTCGGCAGGAGGCCGCGGTGCACGAGATGGAGGTACTCGTAGACCTGAATGCTCACGAACGTGGCGCCGATAATGATCGTCGCCAGCATCCAAAACTTCAGCCCGAAATCGAGCCGCTCCGAGAGGCGCGCTCCCGGCCGCAGCCTGAAGAAGTGCCCCTCGCCGTCGGCGACGGTGGCGTACGCCTTCACCATCGTGACGCTGGAGCAGATCAGGAGGAACGTGTTGATCGCGGTGACGGGGATGTTGAGCACGATCCCCGGCCTCGCCCACTCGCCCGGCGCGCCGAACCGGAGGATGATGTAGGACCCGATGAGCGCCGTGAAGAACATCACCTCCGACGCCAGGAAGACCCACATTCCCAGCTTCGTGTTGTAGACGTCCAGTCCCCGCTCGGTGGGGTAGGGGGGACGCATCACATCGACGGTCGCGTGGGTCATGTCGGCCCCTTCTCGGCGTCAGTGGCCCGCGACCGGCGCCGTGGCCGGCTCACGGTCGGTCGGCAGCTTCTTGTATTGCGGCAGGTAGTCCTCCGTCGCCTGCGGCGAGCTGTACTCGTACGGGCCGCGGTACACCGTCGGTGTCGTCGCCCAGTTGCCGTGCGGCGCGGGCGACGCCAGCGACCACTCGAGCCCGTTGTCCTCCCAGGGGTTCTGCGGCGCCTTCTTCCCCTTGAAGAGGCTGTACCAGAAGTTCACGAAGAAGATGATCTGCGTCGCGAACAAGAGGAACGCGCTGATCGAGATGAACTCGTTCAGCGGCTGATACGGCTTCAGGAACTCGTATTGGGTCGGGTCGTAGATGCGCCGCATGTGCCCGGCCATGCCGAGCGTGTGCATCGGGAAGAACACCAGGTTGTAGAAGACGAACGTGAGCCAGAAGTGGATCTTCCCCCACGGCTCGCTCATCATCCGGCCGAACATCTTCGGGAACCAGAAGGGGATCGCGCCGAACAGCGCGAACAGGCTCCCGCCGAACAGCACGTAGTGCAGGTGCGCGACGATGAAGTAGGTGTCGTGGATGAACATGTCTACGGGCGTCGCCGCCATGTAGATCCCCGACAGGCCGCCGATCACGAACATCGCCACGAACGCGACCGCGTTGAGCATCGGCACGGTGAATCGGAGGTTGCCGCGCCACATCGTGCCCATCCAGTTGAACGTCTTCACCGCGGACGGGACCGCGATCACGAGCGTCGAGACCATGAACGATGATCCCAGCGTCGGGTTCATCCCGCTCACGAACATGTGGTGGCCCCACACGATCCAGCCGAGGAAGGCGATCGAGATGATCGCGAACACCATCGAATGGTAGCCGAAGATCGGCTTGCGCGACCCGTTCGCGATGATGTCGGAGACCATGCCCATCGCGGGCAGGATCAGGATGTAGACCTCGGGGTGCCCGAAGAACCAGAACAGGTGTTGCCACAACAGCGCCTGCCCACCGGCCGGGGGATCGAAGAAGTGCGTCCCGAGGATCTGGTCGAACAGCAGCATGATCGCCGCGCCCGAGAGCACCGGCAGCGCCAGGATGCCAAGGATCGCGGTGATGAACAGCGCCCACACCGACAGGGGCATCCGGAACCACGTCATCCCGGGGGCCCGGTTGTTGATGACCGTGGTGATGTAGTTCAGCGAGCCCAGGATCGACGACAGCCCGAGCAGCACGATCGAGATCGACCAGAGCTCCTGGCCGAGCTCCGCGCCCGAGTAATCGTGCCGGGCCGAGAGCGGCGCATACATCGTCCAGCCGGCCCGCGCCGCCCCCTCCGGCACGAACAGGCTCGCGAGCATCACCAGGCCAGCCGCGAACGCCGACCAGAAGGACCACATGTTGATGCGCGGGAACGCCATGTCGTGCGTCCCGATCTTCAACGGGATCAGAAAGTTCGCGTACACACCCACGAGCAACGGCATGATCGCAAAGAACACCATGAACGTCCCGTGCATGGTGACGAGCTGGATGTAGTACTCGGGCAGGATCACGCCGCCCGGCGCCATCGTCTCGGGCAGGATCCCGCCGCCCGGCATCGGCTTGCCCGGGAAGCCCAGCTGCCAACGCATCTGCATCGCGAGCAGCCCGCCCACGAGCAGGAAGAACAGACTGACGAACAGAAACTGAATCCCGATGATCTTGTGATCGGTCGAGAAGATGTATTTGCGGATGAACGGCCGATCGTCGTGGTGCCCGTGAGCGACCTGGGCCGTTGCGGCGACAGTCGTCATTCTGATGCCTCCCCCTGGGCAGCCCGCTTCGCAGCCCGCTTCATCCAGGCGTCATACTCTTCCGGCGTGTGCACGAACACCTGCGCCCGCATGCGGTAGTGGCCCAGTCCGCAGAGCTGGGAGCAGCCGAGCTCGTAGGTACCGGGGACCGTGGCCTGGAACCACGCCTTGATGTCCATGCCCGGCACCACGTCCTGCCGCACGCGGAACTGGGGCACGAAAAAGGAATGGATGACGTCTTCGGACGAAAGAGCGAGGACGATCGGGCGGCCGGCCGGCACGTGCAGCTGGTTGCGCACGGTAAAGTCGTCCGCGGTGCCGAGCTTGCCGTCGGGCCCCGGGTAAGTGACCTGCCACTCGAACTGCTTCGCGTGAATCCCGATGGGATAGGCGTTCGGCGGAATGCTGTTACGCCCTTTGATCTGAACCCAGTAGTGGTTGCTGACGAGCCCCAGGGCCACCATGGTCACGGCCGGGATCGCGGTCCAGATCACCTCGGCGCGCGTGGACCCATGCGTGTAGAACGCTTTCCGCCCCGGCCGCGCTCGGTAGCGCACGACGAACCAGATCAGCCCCGCTTCGACGATGACGAACGCGATCCCCGTGATCACGAGGATCGCGATGAACAGGCCGTCGATTTCCCCGGCGAACGTCGAACCCTTGAGCGGCAGCCACCAGGACATGCCCTGCCCCCCTCTCTTTAGTCCCTCACCTCATTTGCCCGCGAACGTGAAGTCCGCCGTCTTCGTCTCGCTGCCGCTGACCGTCACGGTGGCCGTCTGCGTCCCGTACTTCTCGTGCCACGCCTCGACCGTGTACGTCCCGGGCGGCAGCCCCGTGATGCTGAAGGTCCCGTCCGCGCCGCTCACCCCGTAGAACGCGTGCGGCAGGACCCCCAGCCACGCGTGCATCCAGCCGTGCACGTTGCATTCGAGGGGTACCATCACCTCGGGCGCGGAGAACGTGCGCGTCGACGTCATGGTCGTAGGCTGGCTGATGTTGAAGGGGCGGTTCTTCGTGCCCGTGCCCTTCGCCTTGATGTTGTGGAGAATGCCGTCGGAGTTCTTGATCTGCAGGTTCTGCCCGACCATGATACCGAACGCGTGGGGATGATAACGGCATCCGTCCTGGTCGAGCGTCACCGGTCCCGAGGGCGCAGGGGCCTTGTAGCTCGCCGGCAGGCCCGCCTTCACGTACACGAACACGTTCGCGAGCGTGCCGTTCGGGTTCACGACCACCGTCTCTTCGGTCGGCGGGGCCGCTGGGTACTTCGCCTTGCACTTCGGCTCCTCGCTCATGTCGATCTTCGGCATGGCGGGCTTCGTGCCGGTGAACTTTACCTTCCCCGTGATCGTCGCCCCGGCTTGCGCCGGCGGCTGCCGCGTCCACGCCGCGATCGCCAATGTGAGCAGGCTCCCCGCCACTGCCACCACACCCACGGAACCGAGCTTACGCATCATCCCTCCCGCTAAAGAATCCGGCGCCTCTGAGCTCTTCGATGACCATAATTCAAATCGAGATCTTCGCTATAAGGTCTTTCTATGTCTCCGCCCCCGCCCCCACCCCCGCCCCCGTGCCCCGCGACCCGCCTGCCCGGCGCTGTGCCCGCCACACCACCATGAACCCGAGCCCCAGCGTCAGCGCCATCGCAACGACCGGGGAGACAAAGACCCGCGGCGGCGTCGGTTGATCGAGGGCGAGGAAGTACCACGTGCTCACGGCCAGCCGCGAGCCGTGTTCCCCGTTTGAGCCATCCCAGGCGAAGAAGGCGACCGGGATGGCACGGCCTGCCACAAACTGAAGTTCGTTCGCCGTATCGGGGGTCGCAAGGGACCGGGTGAGCACGACGCGCCACTCTCCGTGGTCCCACACCGCCTGACTCTCCGGCGCGGCCCCCAGCGTGTCGAACTGCTCGAGTCCGCGCGCCAACCCCGCGACCGTCCTCCGCGGCTCGCTGGTCCACCGCCACTGGTAGACCGGGTCTGTCCCCGTCCCCATCAAGAAATACGGGCGCTCCATCCCGTCGGGGATGTGGCGCGGGAGCTGCACGGCGACCTGATCTGGCCACAGGCCCGCCACGGGCGGGGTCGAGTCGTCGCTCGCCACCGTCTCGAGCACCCGCCTCTCGAACGCGAGCCATGCCGTGTCCGGGCTCAGCGTGCGGTCGTCCCAGCAAAGCCGCAGAGCGAGCTCACGCCCGTTGTGCACCGCCTGTACCCACACGCCGGAGACCGTTGGGGCGAACCAGCGAGGCTTGCGGATCACCTGACCGACGAGCGGGAACCAGTAGCGGTCCACCCGCGCCCAGGTCGTGTCGTCGGGCGCCGCGGGCAGCGTGCCGCCGAGCTGCGGCGCGTGGATCACGTCCCGCACCTCGGGCTCCCGCGCCGGCGAGAGGCTGCGCACGTATTGGGAGAGCCGCCACAGCTCCTCGTCGGTGAGGAATTTCTGGTCGATGAGGTCCGAGAACGACGGCATCGGCGTGCCGTCGAGCCCGGTGCGCAGCCGCCGGTAGATGTCCTCGGTCCTGCCGCCTCCCCGGAATCGCCAACTCTGGTGGAGGTCCGCGGCGAAGATGGGGAATCCCGCGTCGTCCTTGAGGGTAGGCGCCGAAGGGCCGTCGCCCCGGCCCTGATCGCCGTGGCACTTACGGCACCCGATCGAATCGTAAAACGACCGCCCCGTCTTCACCGCCTGCGCGCTCGTGCCCCCACCCGGCTCCTTACCGAAGCCGAGGGGCACGATATGCTGGCTCGTGTCCGCGAAGAACGACGAGAACGTCTTGATGTATGCGATCACGTCCCGGCGCTCGGCCTCCGACAACCGCGCCTTCCAGGCGGGCATCGCGCTGCCGGGGAGGCCCTCATCGATCGCGCTCATCAAGTCGGCGTCGGTAGGCAGCTGGCCGCTCGCGGTCGTCCGGATCTTGTAGACCGCCCCCGTAAAGTTGCGCGGCCGGGGCAGCATGGCCGGCGCCGCCGCCCCGTCGCCCGCGCCCGTGTCGCCGTGACAGCCGGCGCACCACTTCACGTAGACCGCCTTTCCTTTCACCGTATCTTGCGCGGTGAGCGGTGAGCGGTAAGCGGTGAGCGGTGTGCTCACCGCTGCGCCGAAGAGCGTCACGCAGAACATGACCCGATTAGTCATGACCGCTCACCGCTCACCCCTCACGCGGTTAGTCATCACCGCTCACCGCTCACTGCTCACGGTCTTCTCCCAGGTTCTCGGCGTCCAACCCGTCTGATCGTAGAGGAACAAGATCACCGACCAGATCTCCCGCTCGGTGAGGAAGTCCTCCCACCGTGGCATCGCCGAGTTCCACGGCGTACCCTCGCGGGGGAGCCCGGGACCGCCCTTCGCGATGCGCCAGAACACGAAGCTCTCGGTGAGCTGCGCGATGGTGCCGTTGTCCTGGAAGTTCGCCGGGATCGGATTGAAGCCCGAGGCATAGTGGCCCTGTCCGTCCAGATGGTCGCCGTGACACGGGAGGCAGTTCTGATAGTAGATCCGCTTGCCCACCACGAGGTGCGCGGCAGCCGACTCGGGGTGCTGCCGCAACGGGTTGTCGAGCCCGGTGAGCGTCACGGAATGCCCACGAAACGTGATCTCGGTCGGCGGCGCGGGGTGGATCGAGCGCAAGTTCGGGGGAGCGGCGACGGTCGTCCTGACCTGCCCGTAGGTCACGAGCCCGACCAGCCCCGTGACGCCCGCCAGCACGACGCCGCGTACGAGCTTGAGCCGCGGCTCGGTCGCCAGCGCGCCCAGCGGCTCTTTGAAGCGCGCCCACCGCTCTTCGTTGTCCGACACGTATATCAGAACGCCGACGAGCACCGTCGCCATGTATTGGAGCACCACACTCTTCGGCACGATCGCGCTTCCGGGCAGGAGCGGGATGACGAAGACAACCACGACGTAGGCGAGGACCAGGAGCCCCACGGCCTGCCAGAACGGATGCTCGGCGTAGCGGCGCAGGGCGGGCGGCAACCGGAGGCTCATTTGTGCGCGGCGAGGTACTGGACGAGCGCCTCGAGCTGCGAAGCGTTCATCATGGAGCCGAACGTCTTGGGCATGATGCCGGCGAGCTTCTCGTATCCCTTGGCGACCGACGATGCCGGGTCGAGGATCTTCTTCCGGATCGATTCCGCGTCGCGACGCGAGCCGACGTGCGTGAGATCGGGCGCGATCATCTGTCCCTGGCCGTCGAGCTTGTGGCACGCGAGGCACCCTGCGGCCTGGATGATCGCCTTGGGATCGGTGCTGCCGGCCGCGAACCCCGGGGGCCCTGACCCCGGGGACCCCGGGCTTGCGCCCGGGGTCAGGGCTCCCGGGCTCGGGGCCGGGATGTCCGAGGCAGTCACGTCCACCGTGCCGCCCTGCGACTCGAGGAACGCGATCACCGCCCACACCTGCTCGGGCGACAGCTGCTTGGTCATCACAGGCATGATCGGCTGGTAGCCCGGGACGACGTACGCCGTGGGATTGTCGAGCGATTCGAAGAGGTACTGCTTGCAGGTCTTCCCCGTCTCGCGCCTGCCGCAGCGGGCGCCGATCGGTCCCGTGCCCTTCTCGTCGGTGAGCAGGTTAGGGGCACGGGTGCCGAGGCCGTGGCAGGTGGTGCAGCCTCCGATGCCGTTGAAGACCTTCTCCCCGGCGGCGACGAGCTGCTCGGGGGTGACGTTCGCGCCGAGGGCCAGCGCCTGGGGCACCTCGGACTGCACCTGCGGGATCTTGTTCGCGATCAGGGTATAGAGCGAGAGCACCCCGAGGACGACCCCGACGATCTTGAGGTTAGTGACCCACATGCCGGGCCTTGCCCTCCCCCGCCGACACGAAGGTCGACTTCTCGGCGAGCCCGCCGAGCCAGAACACGAACGCCACGAGCGAGAGGAAGATCAGCACGCACAGGCTGATCATCTTCGACGCGTAGCCGAGGGCCGGGGTGGCGGCGTATTTCGACGTGTCCTGCATGACTTGCCACACGTGCCAGTATTGCCGGACCCCCGAGCGGGCGAAGCCCATCAGTCCCATCAGCCACGTGAACGTCACGGCGAGAATGAACAGCGCGTACTGCGAGCGCGGCGGCATCTTGCCCCATTGGATCGCGCCGAGGGATTGGGCGCCGCGCCCCAACAGGATGTCGATTACCGTCACGCCCGCGATGCAGGCGAGGACCGCCAGCACCTGGTAGACGCTGAAGCCGATGCGGACGATTGCGTCCACGAAATAGCCCCGGATCCCGTAGAACAGCACGACGCCGGCGGCGATGGCGAACATCGCCGCCTGGATCATCGTTCCCGCCCGCGCCCACGGCACCACGAGGCGCATGTTCCCCCGCCGGTACATGAGGAAGGACAGGAACGTCGTGAGGATCATCAGGTTCACCGCGGTGTTCTTGGCGCTCATCACGCCCAGCGCGCCGAGGAACGGATGGTGTGATCCGCCCATCGCCGCGAGCTCCTTCGAGTCGGCGATCATCGTGTGCGGCGTGCCCCACACGATCGCGCCGAGCACGAGGACCGCGAGCAGCCATTTGGTGTAGGGGCGGAACCGCTCGGCCCCCGGGATCCGGCCCATGCCGATCCACAGGTAGTAGTTCCCCGTCAGGAACAGCACGGCGATGAGGAACGCCTGGATCACCCACAGCCAGCTCATGAAGCCGCCCATCATCGTGATGCCCATGGACTGGTCGTACTGGTAGATCTCGCGCCCCAGCCAGTAGCCGGCGAACGGGAGCACGATCAGCGCCGAGATGGCGATGAAGTTGCCGACGTAACCCATCCAGTCGTAGTGCGCACGCTCCTCGTCGGTCCGCGCCGCGAGGAAGCGGTAGCTCGCGTACGCCCCGACGATCGCGCCGCCGAACACCACGTTGGCGACCAGCCGGTGCACGTTGATGGGCATCCACGTCGCGTTGGCGATGGCGTGCCACAGCTTGATCGTCGTCGGGTCGGTCGTCGGGCCGATGTCCCGCGGCGGCGACATCATATAAGTGAGCCAGGAGTTGGCGATGAACATCACGATGGTGCCCCAGACGTTGAGGAGGATGCCCAGGGTCCAGTGGCCCACCTTGGCCCGCCCCTTCTTCCAGCGGTCCCAGCCGTAGTAGTAGAGGTAGAGCGTGAAGGACTCGAAGAAGAACAGCCCGGCGTAGACCCACGCCGAGTACTTGAAGATGGCAAACAGGTAGGCGAAGAAGCGCGGGTAGAGCGTGGCGAGGAAGAACAGCAGGACGGTGCCCCAGATGGCCGTCGCGCTGTAGGCCACGAGCAGGAGACGCGTGAATTCCTTGCTCAGCCGGTCGTAGCGCTCGTCGCCGCCGAAGATGCCGATCGCTTCCGTCACGACGGCGAACATCGGCACGCCCAGCACGAACGCCGCAAACATCAGATGGACCTCCGCCGCGATCCACACCGCCGCCCGGGCCCCGATGACCGGGAACTCGCCGTAGGCCCGGGTCGTATCGGCGGCGGCCTGGACGAGGAGCAAGACGTCTGACATCAGCCGTCGGAAACGAAGAAAGGTTGCCGCTTCGAGAAATCGATCGGCAGAGCGCGGCGCACTTCGGCGAGCAACTCCACGGTCACCTCGCGGCGCCCCCGACGCCGGGCGTAGTCCTCTACACGCTTCATGACCACTCCCCGCACGAACGAAGGAATGCGCTCGATCCGCATGCGCGCGGCGTCCGCCCATACGAGCGCGGGCGCGAACTCGTCGCCGTAGGCGACGTCTTGGACCTCGTACGCGCACGACGGATCCGCCGCGAGCAGATCGCCGCTCACGGCCAGCGCCCGCGCCCGGCATCCCCCGCACAGCTTTCGGTACTCACAAGTCCCGCACTTCCCCCCGAGCGGGCCCCCCCCGCGCAGCCGGCGGAACAGCGCCGAGCCGCGCCAGATGTCGGAGAAGGTCTGGGCGGAGAGGTCCCCCGCCACCTCCGGGATGTAGGGACACGGCGTCACCTTTCCGTCCGGCGTGACGCGGCAGTACTGCGTGCCTCACGGGCAGCGGGTCTCGTAATTGAGGATGGGAGAATCGGGATCGGCCTGATGCACGTGGCGCATGAAGTGCGGCGCGCACTTGGCGCGCAGCAGCATCCGACCGCGGTACTCCCGCTGCCAGCGCGTGAGATCGGCGAGCACCGCCTCGTAGTCCGCCGGCGCGAGGTCCGTGAGCGACGCGCCGCGGCCGGTCGACACCAGAAAGTAGCAGTTGAACGAGACCGCTCCCTGCCCGGCTGACCACTCCACCAGGCGGGCGAGCTCGGCGCGATTCCCCTTGGTGACCGTGGTCTGGATGATGAAGTCGAGCCGGCGGGCGCGGAGGCGGGCCAGCGACCTCTGCGTCTCCGCGAGCGACCCCTTCCCGTGCCGGAAGTTGTCGTGGTACCACGGCCGCAGCGAATCGACGCTCACCGCCACGCCACGCACCCCCGCCTCTTGCAGCGCCGCGATCCGCTGGTCCGTCAGCAGCGTGCCGTTGGTCCCGACTACCACGGTCGCGCCGCGCGCGGACGCGTGGCGGGCGATCTCGGCCAGGTCGTCGCGCAGCAGCGGCTCGCCGCCGGAGAGGATCAAGAGCGGCGCCGGGTTCACCGCGAGGATCTGATCCGCGACCGCGAGACACGCCGCCGTGTCGAGCTCCGCCGTGGCGCTCTCCCGGGGGCCCGCCGAGATGTAGCAGTGGGCGCATTCGAGGTTGCAGCGCCGCGTCAGATTCCAGGCGACCACGTGCGGGACGTAGTCCACGTCAGCCGCCTGCCTGCTCCTGCACCATCCGCTCCATCGCCTGTTTCGCCTCGTCGGGCGTCATGCCGGTGAAGTCCACCGGGCACTTCCCCATTTTCGCTTCGATGTCCCGGATGGGGCAGCGCGTGATTCCCTGCGCCTTCGCCTCCTCGATGAACGCGCGCATCTCGAGCGAGAGCGCGTCCGCTGCTTCCGCGTCCGCCCGAATCTGCTTCGCGCGCAGCTCGGTGAACATCACCATCATGGTCTCCGCGTCGAACTCGTCGGCCTCGATCATCGCCTGCTTGTTCTCGTCCATCACCCGCGTGGTGACGCGCCAGATCGCGTGGCCCCGCGCGAACCGCTCCACTGTGTTGCGGGCCAGCGGCCGGGCGATGAGGGGGACGAGCGCGAGCCGCTGCCATGCCTCTTCGGTCCAGACGATCGGGTCGGCGGCCACGCGCGGGCGCGTGCTGACGGCTCCGGTCACGGGGCACCGGACCTCGGTTTCCTGGGTCCGGGGTTCGGGATCGGCGTCGTGCCCCAGGACCTTCGTCGCCTGCAGCTGCTCCTGCGCCTTCACCTCGGCAAGCGCGATCTCCTCGGCCGTGCCGATCCCCATGATCAGCTGCATGTGGGTCGGCAGGAGCTTGCGGATCGCCTCGTCGAGCCACCGGCTCGTCACCGTCGCGGGGGCGCCGTTGCTCTGGTCCAGCACGTACTCCTCGACCGCCCGGCGCGCGATTCCCTGCGCGAAGGGCGGAACCCTGAGGATCCGCACTTCGGCCTCAGGCGCCCAGGGCAGCCCCGCCACCCCGTCCTCTTCGATCCACGGAACGTCTTCCGGACGTATCCCCACCGTCCCCACCAACAGCACGTTGCACGGCGCCAGCCGCACGAGATTCTCGGCCTGGGACCCGAGCTCCGTGCCCTCGATGCGGTGGGCGCCGTGCCGGGCCACCACCAAGAGCGATGGCTCGATCTCCGCGACCCACTGCATGACGACCTGGAAGGGCTTGCCGACGAGGATCTGCGTCTTGATAGGGATGCCCGCGAACTCCTGCGCCCCCGCCATCACCTCGGCGCGCTTCAGATGCGCCTGGCACAGCTTCAGGAGGCCCTTGTCGATGATGTTGTTGTGGAGCGCTTCCTGCTCCTCGAACTTGAACACCTTCGAGGCCTGGTAGGACAGGACATCCTTGATGTTGTGGAACACGACGTGATGGTATTCCACGTCGAACGCACTGCAGACGTACAGCGATCCGCCGAATGCCTGGGCAAGCTCGAGCGCCATGCGCATCGCCCGGTACCCGTACGATGAGCCGTCCACGCAGACCAGGTAGCGGCCGCCCTCGAGCGGCCGGTCGTCGCGCACGATCAGCGTGTCCTTCTCGACTCCCCGCACCACGCGCGACACCACCCCGCCGAGCTGCGAGTAGGGTTGGCGGCCGAGCCCGTGCGCACCGATGGCGAGCAGATCGTACTCCCGCCCCGAGGAGCCGACCAGCCGCGCCGCCGCGTCCTCCTCTTCGGCCACAAGCCGGCCGTTCTCGCCGACCTTCACGTCGCTGCGGACCTTCCCACCGCCATCGTACCCCGCGGCGCGGTTCGGGTCGAAGCCGATGAGCCCCGGCAGCCGGCCGGCGCCGCGATTCACCTCGTTCACGATCTCTTCGTAGTTGATCCCCTCGAGGAGCTGCCGCGTGAGGTCGACGCCCGCCGCCGCGCAGCGCTTCCCGACCTGATCGAGAAAGCTGTCCGCGATGAGCTGTAAGCCCTTCTCGATCAGCTTGTCGTGGATCTTGCGCTGTTTCTTGATCTCGTCCGGAGTCTGGAACCGGGCCGGGAGGCCGGTCTCGAGCTGGCGGAAGCGAACGTCGTGCAGCCGCGCGGCGTACACGTGGTTGGCGGTGAGCCGCCCGCCCGACCGCCGGCAGAGCTCGATCGCGCGGGCGACCGCCCAATCCGAATGCGGCGAATTGTCGACGGGAACGAAGATCTCGCGGTACACCGGCGCCTCCCTCGGCGAGGGCGGGCCGGAGCCCGCCAGAGATATTCGTCGTCGCTGCTCCGAGTCGCGGCGAGTATGAGCGCCGCCATCGGCCGTGTCAAGTTCAGCTCGGAACGATCTGCCTCCCCTCCTCGTCGTAGACCGCGATCGCGTCCACCGGGCACGCGTCACAGGCGCGGAGCAGCCGCTCCCGCTCCACGGCCTCCGGGCTCGCGAAGGCCGCAACCGAGTCGTCGTCCAGTTTGAAACCCTCGGGCGCCTCCTTCGCGCAGTCCGCGAACCCGACGCACTGATCGCGATCGATCACGATGCGCAGCCCGTACACGATGCGCTCCTCGAGGTTACTCACATCCCCTCCAGGCCCAGCTCGCTGCGGGCCGTGTCCATCACCGTCGGGGTGATCTCGGCGATGCCGTGGTCTCGGGCGTAGTCGCCGTAGATCCGCTTCACCATCCCGCGCACGAACCCGGGCACGCGCGCCAGCCGCTCCTGCGCTTCGGCAGTCCACGTCGGCCCGTTTCCCGTTTCCCGTTTCCCGTCCTCCGCGAACGCATTGTCTCTTCCCGTCACGACCATCCCCCGGACCGTCTCCATCGGCTGCGCGGGCACCGTGCGCCCACCGATCTTCACGCCCAGTGAGGCCACGAGCTGGGTCTCCATGGGGTTCGTCAAGATCGCCACGCAGCGACCGCACTCCGGGCAGCGGAACGCGGCGGCGAGGGTGCCGTCGCCCGGTAGCTGACGCTCCTCGAAGACCATCTGCCGATCGCAGTTGATGCAGAGGAACTTCATGGAAGTGCGGAATGCGGAACGCGGAATGCGGAGTGTCTCACGCCGCACCGCCGATGCACTTTGCAATCCCGTCCCACACGTCGGCGCGTGGATGAAATGGGATTCGGGCGAGCACGGGAACTCCGAATTCACGGGCGAGGTCGTCGGCCGCGCTTCCCGCGAACGGGCCCCCGACCATGTTCTCCACCACGCCGAGCGCAGTCGCACCGCGCTCGAGGGCTGCCCGGAGTGCCCGCCGCACAGCGTCCGCCGATTCCGGCGTCGGGATCGTCACGATGAGCGCGGCCGGGGGTGCCGGGAGCAGCTCGGTGAGCTCCGCGAAGCGCTGCACGCCGGGCGGCAGGTCCACCAACAGAAAATCGAGCGCTCCCCAGGCCACGTCCGCGAGAAATTCGCGCAGCACGGCGGCCTCAAGGGTGCCGCGCCACACGAAGCTCTCGGCGTCCGGACCCCGGAAGGCGAGCGGCATGCCGTCTCGCAGCAACAGGGCCATCGAAATGCACTTCACACCCTCGGCGCCCGCAGCCGCCTCGACCGCGTCAGCGTGCGCCGGGCGTGCCCCCCCGGCGGGCGCGTCGAGCAGCCGGGGGATCGTCGGCCCGTTCAGGTCCGCGTCGAGGACGCCCACCCCACGACCCGAGCGCCCGAGCGCGCGCGCCAGGTGCGCGGTCACGTAGCTCTTGCCGACGCCGCCCTTGCCGCTCAGCACCGCGACGACGTGGCGCACCGCGGCCATCCGGTCGGCCACGCGGCGGCGCTGGGCGCCGATCTGCTCGACCAGCGCAGAGCGGTCCGGTTCCGTCAGGTCGCGATAGGTCCGGATGTTGAGGGCCATTCGCAAAAGATGCGTTGCACGACGCCACGACGCCATGTTGCAACGATACATTCATGGAACATGGCGTCGTGGCGTCGTGCAACGCCTTCTTGTAGGTTTCGTCCCTTCATGATCGACGAGCTCAAACGGAAGCTCCAGGCCGAGGTCGAGCGCCTCAACCACGAGATCTCCTTCGTGTTGCCGAAGGAGATCGAGAAGGCGCGTGCCCACGGGGACCTGCGCGAAAACTCCGAATTCAAGGCGGCCCTCGAGCGCCAGCACTTCGCCCAGGCGCGCCTCTCCCACCTCCGGCTGCGCCTCTCGAAGCTGTCGGGCGTCTCGGAGAAGGAGATCCCCCGCGACCGGGTCGGGTTCGGCTCCCGCGTCACCGTGCTCGACCTCGATACCAAGAAGACCGAAACCTACGCGCTCACCCTCGGCGAGTTCATCGACGGCGACGACGACGGCGATGAGATGCCGGTCTCCATGGCCTCCCCGCTCGGTAAGGCGTTGCTCGGCGGCAAGATCGGCGAGAGCATGGCGATCGCCCTCCCCATGGGCAAGCGCCGCCTCAAAATCGTGGAGCTCGTGACCGTCCACGATCTCGCGGAGAAGGAGTAAGGCCGCACGAGCCGCACCTAAAGATTCATGTGAAATACGACCCGGCCCTTGGGCTGTTGCGAGCCCACCCGGGGCTCTATCGTCATGGCCGCACCCATCACTCTCCCGCCTCCCTTCGGCATGTCGAGGGCCATGACCATCGGTTGCTCGTGGTCCATCGGCATGAGGGCCGCGCTCTTCATGCCGCGATCCGTGATGAACCAGATCTGATAGGCTTGGTCCGGCTCGTTCGGCGCAAGGCCGTCGCAGCGGACGAGCCACCGGTGGCGGGTCGTGTCCGCGAAGATCGTAACGCCGCCCACCCGGCCGCCCGTCGTGACCGGGACCCACACCACCTTGGCGTCCGGGCTGCGCACCAACGCCAGCGTGTCCTGCAGGGAGAGCACGGCGCGCGCCAGGCGATCGCGCTCGAGCCGCAGCGTGGTCAGCGTCCGGTACCACCCGTATGCGCCGGCGCCGGCGAGCAGGACGAGCCCCGCCGCTGCAGCCAGGCGCCACGGTCGGCGGCGCGGCGCCAGGGCGCGCGCGAGCACCCGCTCCTTCAGCTCCGGACGCGGGATCTTCGGATGTGCCGCCATGCCCAGCCAGTCGGTCATTCCATCCAGTCTTTGAGGTGTTGCAGCGCCTCCGCCAGCTTCTGCTGCGCGATCCGCAGCCTCGTCTTCACGGTGCCCAGGGGCTGGCCCGTCCGCCGGGCGATCTCGCTATGCGTCAGACCGTCGAAGTACGCGAGCAGCACCACCCGGCGCTGCTCCTCGGGGAGCGTCGCGAGGGCTGCGTGGACCTGACGATGCAGCGGCCAGCCCTGGACTGCCGCCTCGTGCGGCGGGGGCTCCGGCGCCGGGTCTCCCAGCTCGGCCGTGGTCGCCTGCTCCCAGCGCGCCGCCTTGCGCCACCAGCGGCGCCGACGCCGGAGCGCGTCCAGCGCCCGGTTGCGGGCGATGGAGAGAATCCAGGGCACGAGCGGCCCGCGTCGCGAGTCGTGCTGGTCGATGCGCGCCCACACCTGCACGAACACGTCCCCCACCACCTCTTCCGCCTCGTCCTGGTCCTGCAGGATCCGGAAGGCGACGCCGAGCGCCCACGGGGCCAGGAGGTCGTACAACTCTCCCAGGGCCCGCTCATCGCGCGCCTTCAAGCGCCGGACGAGGGAGCGCTCGTCCTCCTGACTAAGACGTTTCGGATGGGTCACTTAGATTCCCATTGTAGCACGGATCCGGAGGCCGGCCAGTACCGCTCCGACGTACCGAACCGGGGATGGAGATCCATGGCGGGGCCATCTACTTCCGCGTGCGTGGTGGCGGTAGATTGGTGGTGCGGGGATCTACGAGTCGGAGAACGCGGGAGGGTGCATGGCGATTGACAACGACGGCGATGCGGAGCGGTTTTCCTTCGAAGCGTTTACGCGGCATCCGTTTTTCACCGAGGTGAATCGGTGGATCGTAGAGCGGGTGATCGACCCGGGCCGGCGCAAGGTCGTCGATCTGGGGTGCGGGCCGGGCGCGGTTACCAAGCTCATCCTCGAGCACCTGGGCGATCCGCACGGCGCCCGGGTGATCGGGATCGACCCGTCCGAATCGGCCCTCGCCAGGGCCCGGGCGGCGATTCACTCCCGCGTGGTGGAGTTCATTCAGGGGAGCGCCGAGTGGGTGTCCCGCCTCGTGTCCTCCGCCGATGCCGTGGTGTTCCTGAACGCGATCCATCTCGTCGGCGACAAGGCGCAGGTCATCGGGGAGATTCGCAAGGCCCTCAAGCGGGGCGGCGTGTTCGCGTTCAACACCACGTTTTTCAAAGGCGCCTACGTCGAGGGCACATCGGGGTTCTGGCGGCGTTGGGTCTTGCGCGCGGTGCAGGTGCTGCGGGAGCGGGGCATCGAGGTGAAGCATTCCACGCACGCCACCGCGCGGGAATTCCTCACCGCCGACGAGTACGCCGACCTGTGCGTGAACGCGGGCTTCGCGCGACCGAGCGTCGAGCTCGTGCGCATCGAAATGCCGCCGGAAAGTCTCGAGGACATCGGCCGGTTCTCGCTGTTCATCGAAGGGGCCTTGCCGGGCGTGCCGCTCGAAGAAGGCGCCAAGGCCCTGAAGGAAGGCTTGAAACGCGCCATCGAGGAGACCGGCCTCGACACGGTGCCGCGCAACTGGCTCGAGGGCGTGGCCGTCGCCGTCTAGCGCGCCCTACCCGGTGACGAATTGCAGGCGGCGGTGCGCCATACGGAGCGCCGCCTCCACCGCCTCCGGGGTCTCGCCGCGGGCGAAGATGAAACCGGGATAGCGCGACCCTTCCGGCCACGGCACGAGCGTTTGGCCCCGATGGGCTGTGATCGCGACGTCCTCGACCAGCGGCACGGCGCGCGCCTCCGCGACGCCCCGCACCTCCCGCAGCACCCCCCCCCCCGTTCCCGGGACCGGGATCATCATTACCCCAGCGGCCCGTTGCTCCCGCTCAAGGGCCGTGAGCGGCATCCCCAGCGCGTGCCGGATGACGACCTCCTCCAGCGAGAGCGTTTCCCGTTTCGCGTTTCCCCCTTCCCGCGTCTCAAACCGTAGCACCGCCCCGCACCGCCCGCCGATCGGCCGGGCGGCGAGCTCGATGAGCCAGGCGCCGCGGTCGTTGTGCCGCAGCTCGGCGTGAACCGGCCCTTCCCTGATCCCCAAGGCCGTCACCGCCGCTTGGGCGCAGGCGGCGATCGCTCGCTCCGCGCGCTCGGGCAGGCGCGATGGCGTGACGTAGATGGTCTCCTCGAAGAAGGGACCGTCGAGCGGGTCGGGCTTGTCGAACAACGCGAGCACTCGCAGGCAGCCGTCCGCCACCAGGCCCTCGAGTGCCACCTCGACCCCGGGGACGAAGTCTTCCACCAAGAAGTGCCGCGCGGGCTCGCCGCATGCCGCGACGTCCGGCTGCTTGAGAATTGCTTTCAGTCGCCCGAAGGCGGACACGAAGCCGGCGCCATCATCGGCGCGCATCACGCCTCGAGAGGCCGACAGCCGCAGCGGCTTGAGGACGCAGGGGTAGCGGACCCTGTGGGCGAGCCCTGCGGGGTCCTCCTCGAGGGCATGCAGCTCGAACGCCGGCGCCGGCACGCCGTGCTCCGCCAGCAGCACTCGCTGGCGGTGCTTGTCACGCGCGGCGAGCGCGGCCGTTACTGGGTTTCCCTTGAGCTCCCTGGCGCCAAGCCGCTCCACAATCACGGCCGCGAGCACCGCCGTATCGTCGTCCACGCCGACGACCCCGGCGATCGGGTGCTCGCGTGCGAACACGGCCGCCTGCTCCACGGCGCGGTCGAGGTGGGCGAAGTCGAGGGTCAGGAGTCCCGCGGGCTGGGACGACTCGAAGGTGCTGGGTTCATCCGACGCGACGGTCAGCGCGACCCCGAGGCGCCGTGCGGCCTCTACGAAAGCCGCCGTGCGATACGTGGTGGTGGGAAGCAGCAGCAGGAGCCGCGGACTTGAGGGGCGCGGCATGCCGCGCCCTTACTTCTTGGCGGCGGCGAAGTAGGGATCCGTGCCCGCTGAATGGTCGGTGATGTCGACCACGCCCTTCACTTCCGGGACGTGCTGCTGCAGCATGGCCTCGATCCCCTGGCGGAGTGTCACGTCCGCCATGCCGCACCCCTGGCACCCGCCCCCCATGCGGAGCATCACCACGGCGTCCTGCACGTCGATGAGCTCCACCCGGCCGCCGTGGCGGGCCACCATCGGATTCACCTCGCTATCGAACAGGCCGGCGACCCGGTCGTAGAGCGTGTCATCGTCCGCGACGGCAGCCGCGGGCTTGGGAGCGATCGGCGGCGCGCCGCTCGCGAGCGCCGAGCGGATCGCCGCGCCGATGGATTTCCCGACGGCGGGCCAGGGTGTAGCACTGCCCTTCACCACCGTGATTAGGTTGCCCGACACGATGAGCTCAGCGACGGCCGCCCCCGGGATCGCGAAGATCGCCTCGGCCAGCGGAGAGCCCTTCGCCTCCTCGGGAGAGGAAAACCGTCGCACTCCCGCCGTGTGCAGCGGTTGACTTACCAGGAACTTGCAACGCGCGGTGTCGATCGGCTCGGCGGTGATGCGGATCTCGTCCGGGTTCATACCTTTAGTATCTCCCCCTGCGCCCCGAGAAGCAACGGGAGGCGAGAGGGCGGTATAAGGCGGTAGAGGGCGGTAGAAGACGGTAAAGGTCGCTTACCACCTCTACCGCCCTCTGCCGTCCTCTACCCTCCTCTACCGCCTTCTATCGCATCCCGCATCCCGCCCGCGGCGGCGGGGACCGGGCGCAACTGGCGCGCCGCCTGCACCATGTTCCGTAGCGACGGCAGCGTCTCGTCCCAGCCCCGTGTCTTGAGGCCGCAGTCCGGGTTGACCCAGATCTGTTGATCCGCGAGGACTTCCCGCATCCGCTGCACCGCTGCCACGATCTCGTCCACGCTCGGGACGCGGGGCGAGTGGATATCGTAAACGCCCGGCCCGATCTCGTTGGGATACCTGTATTCCTTGAACGCTTCGAGCAGCTCCGAGCCCGAGCGCGCATTCTCGATGGAAACCACGTCGGCGTCCATCCGCTCGACCACCCGGATGACGTCGTTGAACTCGCTGTAGCACATGTGCGTGTGGATCTGGGTGGCGTCCTGCACGCCGCCCGTCGCCAGCCGGAAGGCGTTCACCGCCCACTCGAGGTAGTCGGCCCACTCGGCCCGGCGCAGCGGCAACCCCTCCCGGAGCGCC